>JBLIMI010000285.1:0-5512 GCA_047638655.1 Minisyncoccia bacterium
TGAAACCGCTGGGGCCAAAGGTCGGATCTCGAAACCAGAACTGAAAGTTAAGGGTGCCGCCATCGATCGCCTGTCCCGCACCACTGTCGAACGGTGGACTTGAGAAATCCAGCGTGAGCAAAGCCGTGCCCAGCCCGTCCGTAACCTGGATGGGGAGGCGCTGAATGGAACCTGCGATACAGAGCATGCCTTCACCAAACACGGCCGAGGTTTGATTCGGGCCGTAGAAGAAAAGCCCTGGCTTGCCTGCGGGAAGCCCGAAGGCAACCAACTCGAAGTTGTTGACAGATAGGCTGGAATCGTTCGAAGAAGTGATCTGAGCCCCGGCACTGCCCGAATTGGGCAACGAGGAGCAGTAGTTGACGGGCGCCGTGCAGGCCGGGGTGGTCACCAGGTCGACCGGGAAGGCGTTGGATAGGAATTTGCCCACAGTCCCATCGCGCTGGACAAGCACGTCACCTGCTCCGGCGCCAGCAGGAACCGGAGTGCTCAGGAAGGAGCCGTTGGAGTCTAGATTCGTGACCTTGATCGGAGTGCCGTCCCCGCCGGGGGCGCCACGCGTGAACCAGATCTGATTGCCTGTCGCGTCGAAGTTGTTGCCCGTGATTTGGATGACACCAGCGGCAATGTTGATCGATGTGATGTGCGGCTTTCCGCCATCCTTGACGTTGTAGTTCGCTTGCACCCCGGCGATGTCGTCGGAGTGAATGGAACGCGCGGAAACGCCGGTGCCGGAAATGGAGGGGCGCATCGTTGCGCCGGAGACGTTGCTATGACCCATGCCGAGAGCGTGTCCGTATTCGTGGCAGGCGACTCCTTGCAGGTCGATGCGCCCGCTAGGAACACTTGCGGTGGGGCCATCGTCCCAAGTCCAGCTACTGTAGTAGCGCACTCTCCAGCCACTTCCACCGGAGCCCTCGGTGAAGGCCAGCACTCCGCCCGAGGAGCCGCTGATCTCCGAGTGAATGTTGTCGTTTGCATCGCCGACTTCGGTCGCTTCGCCTTGGAAGCTGGCATCGAAGTTGGCTCCACCTGATCCGAGTCCACCAGATTGATGCGGGTCTCCGGAGCCATCACCGTGCAATTCAGAACCCCATTCGATGCAACCCTTCCAGATCGACATCACGGCTCCTTGGTGGCCGGGAAAACTCGCGTCCGGGGTTTGGTTGTTGTTGGCAACCGAGTCAGTGAAGTTATTGAAGATGCGAAAGTCGCGCTGGTTTAGGCCGAGTTTGAGCCCCAGCAGGGACCAGGCACTGGCGTTCTGAGCGGGCAGCATGAGCGCTGCTCCGAGACTGAGTGCGACGCCCTGCAAGATGACTTGGCTGATTTTCATGGTTCTGGTTGCTGCTGCGCTAGTTTCTAGCCCGCCGGGCTGCTGCCCTTAGGACGCAGGCGACAAACCATCGGATCCGTCCAACTCCAGAATCTTGGCCTGCCGTCCCGAGACGGCAATTGGTCCTGAAAACTAGCCCTGTGCGCCGGCTGCTTGGCCTTCTGCGCTCCGCGCTCCGCCAGCCAGCAGGACCCCTGCGATCAGCACGTAGCAGAGAATTCCGAGTCCGGCTACCAGCGTCACCCCAGCGGAGCGCGTCAGGATGGCGGACAGGATGGACCCATAAACCGAGAAGGTCACGGTCACGGCCCAGCACCAGGCGACGGTGCGAGGCTCACCAGCTCCGTAGGTAGCGAGAGACAAGGGAACCACGTGGCCCAGCAAGAATCCCAATCCACCGAAGGCGAGGAACAGTGTTCCGATGACTCCTTCAAAGGGGAGTGAAAGCAAAGTGGAGTGCATCACGATGGGCACCACGAACAACAAGGCAGAGAGTGCCGCGGAAAGTCCCGAGTAGCGAATCACGCTCTTCGTGGTGGGGGCCACTCTTCCGCTGTGCATGCTTCCGAGCCCGGCACCACAGATCATGCTCGAGAGGACAACGATCATCGCAATCGTGGGGTGCTGCAGGTAGAGCTGAAAGCGGAACATGCTGGCCATCTCGATGAACATGAATCCAAGTCCGGTCAAGATAGCGATCACCAACAAGCGGGAATCAGGCTTTGTTTCGCCGCTCTCGCTGAGTTTGCGCTTCATCAGGAATGGCAAGCCCACAAAGATCATGGCCAGCAAGGAGACAATCCCGAGGAGCTTTCGATAACTGTCCCCAAGAATGAACTCGAAGCCATCGCCTGAAAAATTGAGCAGCCCTGACTTGAACTTGTAAGGGCGATCATCCGAGAGCGGGTGATCCGCCACGGGATCGAAGGCCAAAGACAAGGCGCTGAAACCAACAGGTTCGGTGCTCCTCATGACATCGCGCACGGAACTCGCGGTGGCTGAATCAGGGATGATGTTCTCCGGCAACCCCTGCATGTCCATCACGTCGGGGAAGCCCACGCTCACTTGTGCAACCTTCCCGTCAGCCGTTACCCCTCGCGGTAGATCGGCGGCGATTTGAATGTATCGTTGGCGCTCTTGCAGAGTGAACTTGGTGCCCTTCACCAGGTACAAGAACCAGTTGGTTTGTTTGAGGATGAGCAGGTGCTCCTCGGGATTCTCGATCCCCGCAAGCTTCAAGCCCGCCGTGATGCTGCGGATGCGAACCTGGGTAATGGGATGAGAAAGCGGGTCCTTGCCCTGCCACTCATTGGGTGCGCCGGGGAAAGCGGCGGTGGCAAAGGCGAACACGCCGTCGGGCGCCAGGTGCGTGACGTACTCCTGGACCGCCTCCTGAGAGGTGATGAAGTTCGTGGACCAAGCACTGGCCAATTGTCCCGTGGCGCTAAAGCCTTCCACTGTGCGCAACAAGATCAGGTCGTATCTCTTGTTTTGGCGCATCACGAAGGAGCGCGCGTCGGCAATGTGATAGTTGACCCGGTCAAGCAAATACGGGTTGTCGGGATCGTCGGCGCGATCATTCACGATGTGGTTGACGACACCGTCAGCGATTTCCACAGCATCGATGGAGCGCGCTCCAAAGCGATGGGCCATGATGATTCCAGGGCCACCTCCAGATGCGATCACGAGTACGTTCCCGCCCGACTTGGCCTGCAACGGAACGCGAAATATTTCGCGCGAGTAGGAACGCAGGTTCTCCTCTGTGTTGGGGGCATAGGTGGCGAAGCTGTTGTTGACCACATAGCTTTGCGCACCATCAGCACGCTCCACAAGCGCAATGCGCGCCAGAGGTGTCCAGATCTCCTTCACCAGACGGCCAACCTGTCCGATCCAAGTGTTTTGTCCCGCACAGTAGCGCACACGGAAATTTTCATCCGCGCCCAAGGCCACGATGATGGCGGTCGACGCGAGGAAAGCGCTGACCTTTCCGATCTGGCGTTCACGGAGGACGATGAGCAAGGCAGGGAAGAGCAGCGTCGCGCCCATGGCTAGCGCAACTCCTTTCAGTCCGAGAGGGTAGAGCAGTAACTGGAACGCGATTGCGCCTATTGTTGCGCCAATCAAGTCTGCTCCGTAGAGCTTGCCGAAGCGCTTGGAGTCGTTCTTGAAAATGCCGACCTGCAGGTAACCCGAGATCAAGAACGGTAAGAACGCGATGGGGATGGCGTAGTAGAGCTTGCCTGATGCGAGGAAACTGTCCGTTCTGAAGTACCGCCAGTAGGTAACCGAACTCGGTACGAACTCGATTTGAAGCAAGCACCAGATGGACAACACCACCGCCGCGGCCAGCAACACGAGCAAGTAGAACAGCCTGCGACGCCATCGTTCCGGGTCGATTTGGCCTTCAACGAAACCGAGGGCTCCGCCCGATGCGACTCCCAACAGAGCCAGCGCAATCGCCACGGCCCCATGGCTCGAAAAGAGTGCGATCGAGAAGACGTTCGTCAGGAGAATCTCGAGTCCGAGGGTGACCGCGGAAACGAGAACGATGATGAGGAAGGGCATGGGGCAAGAAGCTGAAGCTGGAGGCGCCGGGGCTAGGGCTCAAGTCGCCAGGGCACGAGAGTATAGCCATGGCCGCCCTACTTGTCGCAATTGGTGAGGTCGGCGCATGGGTGGACTTCAGGCAATGGCGTATCCTCGTTCTGCGCTGCAGGCCACACCACTGCAAAACACGACCCCTATTCCCAAGTCCAGCGTCGATCTCGCGGATCAACTGGATGCCGAACGGGAACCTCTGGACCCAGGCCATGGCGGATGGGACACGGAATTGTTCGCATCCCGGGCCAAGGACCAGTTGCAAGAGGTCGAGTCGTAAGCGCTGGCTAGCGGGGAACCTCGAGTGTTTCGAGGTGGCAGCCGGGAAGGGGTGCTGCCCCTTGGGTGGTGGAACCGGCCGCGTTCGGCGGGTCGCGCCCGTGCAACGTGAAATGGAGCCTCCATCAACCCTGAAAGCGAGCGCGTACGATCCGTGATGAACCAACTTGGCGTGCGCTGATTTTGTCCGGATCGACTCGTGAGTCGTTGCGCCTAGCGGTGGGTGCCCACGAAGGTGTGCCAACGCCCCCGTTGTAGCGGTTCGGTCACCACCAGTCCTGCAGCTTCAATCGCTGCAAGGGTCGGCGCGTGGTGTTGGTCGGGACAGCCGCTAAAGGCGAACCAACCATCAGGGGCGAGTCGTTCGGCCAATGACTTGGCGTGCAACTGAATAATGTCGGAGTAGATGTTGGCGAGTACGACGTCGAAATTGCGATCGCCTTCGTTCAGGACCTCGAATCCCCCCGTACGAAAAGTGCAGCGGCCCGTCACTCTGTTGTCCTGCGCTAGATCCTGACAGGCATTGGAAGAGTACGGGTCGATGTCAAAACCGAGGCAGGCCTCTGCGCCGAGCAGTGCGCTTGCAATGGAGAGGATACCGCTTCCAGTTCCTGCATCGAGAATGCGCTCGCCCCCTTGGATGCGGCGAGTCAATACCCGCAAGCAAGTGCGAGTGGTCGCATGGCGCCCGGAGCCAAAAGATCCGCCAGGTTGGATGGTGAGTCGTTTCTCAGTTGCCTTCACCGGCCGTTCGTCCCAAGGGGGCAGCAAACAGAGGGGACCGACGCGGAAGGCTTTCCAACTCTTCTTCCACGAAGTGGCGTAATCCTCGGGCGGTAACTCTTTGAAGGTCAGGCGTAAGCCCTCCAGTTCTGGCTCTTCCGTGAGTTGAGCCAGGCGCGTGATTTTGTCGTTCAGTTCTGCACGCAATTGGGGGCAATCCTCCGCCTTTGAGATGAAGGTTCGCACGAAGTCAAAACCCTCGGGCGCCGCATCGACTCCGAGATTGGGGCGACCGAAGGCAGCGCTGGTGCAAGGCCCAATCATGAGGGTCTCGGCGACGAGTTCTTGCCATCCAAGGGGGACGAGGATGCGAACTTCAATCCAGGACAGGGGCGTGCTCAAAATGGTAGATCTTCAAGGTTGATGTCAGCGGGGTCCGACGGCGGGGCGTCGGTTTCATGGGTAGGTTCAAAACGCTCGATGGTGGACTCTGGAGCGGTTTGTACCGGGAGTGCCCGAGCATCTCTTTCGAGACCCATGTGAATCATCGCCTGGGTCAAGCAGCGATCGGTGTCG
>JBLIMI010000286.1:0-5496 GCA_047638655.1 Minisyncoccia bacterium
ACATTGCGACAAAAGATCACGTCAAACTCCCCGAGCGCGGCAAACGACTCGAGCAGGTTTCGTCTCTCGAACCTCACCATTCTTTGCAGGTGTGGCTTGATGCGCCAAGCATCGCCTTCGGGTGTGAAGTGTTTGTCCAACTCGCCATCGGACAGTCCACGGCGGATTTCCAGGTCTCCGTACACGCCTTCGCGCGCCTGGCTCAATGCCTGTTCCGAAATGTCGGTGGCCAGAATCTGGATATCCCATGCGGCGCACCCGCCTTCCAATAATTCATCGAGCAGCATGGCGATGCTGTACGGTTCTTGACCTGTGCTACAAGCCGCACTCCAAATCCGGATGCGCTTGGGAAAGGCCGTCTTCTCCTTGGCGCCGAAGAGTTCGGGCAGAACTTTGTGGCGGAGCGCCTCGAAGGGCGAATGATCCCGAAAGAACAGCGTCTCATTGGTCGTGATCGCGCTGATCACTTTTGTGCGTATCCACTCCTCATCACCACACCTGACGCGTCGCACCAGTTCTGCGTAGTTGGAACACTCCAGTTCGGACAGCATGGCTCCAAACCGATTTTCAATAAGATAACCCTTGGTCGAATCTAGCACGATGCCACAGAGCTCTTCCACGAGCTCCGCCACCTGTACCATTTCGGCCTCGGTCACTCTCATACCGGAGCACCCCGACGACAAGCACCGGCGATTTCAGCCGCAATTCGATCGAGTGGGAGAACGACATCGGCGATGCCTTCATGCACGAGCAACTTCGGCATGCCAAAGACCACGCAACTCGCTTGGTCCTGGGCGATGATGTGAGCTCCCATGGGTTGCAACAACCGACTTCCTGCCGTGCCGTCATCTCCCATACCCGTGAGCACTGCGGCGATGGTGTTGCCACCGCTGGCCTGAGAAGCCGAGCGGAAGAGATAATCCACCGAGGGTCTGCAACTACGCTCGGGCGGGTCGTCCGTCATCCTGACGCAGAATCCGGTGCCTTGACGCACGACCTTCATATGCATCCCGCCCGGGGCGATCAAGACCTCCCCCACTTTCACGACTTGACCATGGGTGGCTTCTCTGACGTCGAGAGCGCATTTGCGATCGAGTGACTCGGCCAGGGTCTTTGTGAACATGGGAGGCATGTGCTGAACGATGAGCACCGGCAGGGGCAGATCTGCAGGCAAACCGCTGAGGACCGTATCCAGAGCTTGCGGCCCTCCCGTGGAAGAGCCGATCACGATCAAGCGCGCCGGACCCCGCATTGCCTTGCGGGGCGTAGCAGCAACCGCGGAAGGCAGAGGCGCTCCAGGAGCCTCCCCCAGGATTCGGCGCTTTGGCATGCCAGTATCCGGTTCGGCTCCCGAGGCGGGTGCGGCACACGGCCGGGCACCGGGCCGGGCACCGGGCCGGGCACCGGGTCTAGCCCCTGGCCGTGCCCCCGGGGCCATGCCGGGTCGCATCCCAGGTCGCGGCAGGGGCGCCGCCGGAGCAGCGGGCCGATGGCCACCGGTACGGGCCGTTTGGATGAACTCACCACAGGCCATAACCAATGGAACGAGATCCCGTTTGAGACCCTCGATCACCTGTTCGAGGCTGGCCTGTGAACTCGGCTTCGTGATCAAGTCAAACGCGCCCAGACTCATGGCCTCCATGGTTTGACGGGCACCTTGTTGCGAGAGGGCGCTGACCACAATCGCGCCGACCTTGGGCACGCGCCCCTGCAGGTTCTTGAGAACTTCGATGCCTCCCATGACGGGCATTTCCAAGTCAAGGGTCAGAACATCCACGTCACCAATGGCGACCCGGTTGAGGGCCAACTTGCCGTTGCTCGCATGTCCAACCACCTCGATCCCCGGATTGTTCTCCAGGGCCATGCGTAGAATTTTTCGCTGGACCACCGAGTCCTCGACAATCAAGACACGTACTTTCTTCTTGGGGGGAATCATCGAGTCTTCCTATTCGTTTTCAACTCCTCGTGAGCTGTATGGGGTCCGAGCGCTGTGTTAGATCTCATTCAAATCGTCCTTTCTGAATCAGGCAGAAGTAGTAGCTCCATCCTTGGGGGCAAATAGTTCTTCCATCCGCAAGACCACGACAAGTTCCGTCTCCAACTGATGAACCCCCACCATAAAACGCGCATCAAGGCCCGAAGTATTGGCGGGGAGTGCCTGCAATTCTCCGCTGGTCAACGAGACCACATCGGAGAGACAGTCAACAAGGACTCCAACCGGCTCTCCGCCCGAGTGCAAGATGATGTTGCGCGTGCCCGAGGTGATTTCAAACTCGCCCAGGCCTAGCATCGCTCTCAAGTCGAGAACTGACACGACCTCACCGCGCAAGTTGATCACACCCCGTACGTGCTGAGCCGTGTGCGGAACTGGGGTTAAGTCTCGTTGACGGTTGATCTCTTGGATCTCCAACAGATCGATACCGAAACGGATGTTGTCCAGGTAGAAAGTGGCAAGTTGCAACTCCATTTGGCTCCCGGCTTCTTGGGCTTGACTGCGAATAGTGATCACTTCTCCATCCTCGCATCCCAAAGCCGCTGAATCGCACCGAGCAGGCGGTCGCGATCGAGCTTCACCTGGTACTCAGAGACTCCCTTTTCGCGGGCACTCGCGATGTCCTCGTCCGTGGCCAAAGAACTCAGAGCAATGACCGGAAGGTCTGCAAAGTGCTCGTTCCCTCGGATGGCTTCGGTCAGCTCTAGGCCGGTCATGTGCGGCATTTCAATGTCGGTAACCACCAGCTGAATGTTGTGCTTGCGGGCCTGCAACAAGTCCCATGCTTCTTGACCGTCCACACAGTCGACGACCTCAAAATTGCGCTCGCGGAGGTAGCTGATCATCTTCTTGCGGAAGAACCCCGAGTCCTCCACGACCAGGACCAACGGGGGCCCTGAAGGTTGATCGGGCACGCAGGGTTGCGGGGCACTTGGCGTTCGCTCGGGCTCTACAACAGGGACCGGCGTTTGCGGTTGGGCCAGCCCTGCCTGGGGCTGCGGAACGGGAGCTTGCACTGCATCAGGCACGCGGTACTCTTCCGTCGTTGTCAAAGATGGCTCTGAAGCGGCCGCTGGGTTCCACTCCACATCCAGCACTCCCGCCTCTGCAGTGAATTCGGGAGCGGCACAGGCCACGGCCGCCAATTCCTCCGGCACGGGGATTGGATCGGGCTCGAGAGCGGGGAACCACTGCGGGTGTTGTCTTTGGGCAAGCTCCGCCACGTCCACCAAGCGGGTCTCGAACCCATCGAGCGTCACGCTACCGGTAATACCTGGTTCTCGAATCGTCACGGTGTCGACGTCCTTGGTGATGTCACGAATGTCGACAAGACAAGAGACGATCAAGCCAATCTCCCGGCCAGCCGCCTCAACAACAATGACATAGACGTTGTTGCCATAACTGAAAGGGATCGCAGTCACCAGTTCACTCAACCGCAAGACAGGCAAGATGTCATTCGGCCCCTGAATCGCTTCAACGCCCCCGACCACCACAAGACTCTCAGTCCGAACGCGCTCAATTCGAGCAACTGAGTCCGTCAGCACGGCAAATTGTTCGCCAGGGTGATTCTGGAACACCATCACTGACTGAGTGCATCCGCCGTTTGCATCGCCTTCGTCGATCTCTTTTTCGGCTGCTAGCTCCTCTGGCAAACGAGCGCCGAGGGCTTCGAAGCTAGCGATGCCAGCGACGTCGAGGATCAAGGCGATTTGTCCATCTCCAAGGATCGTTGCCCCCGTGAAACAGGGGGCATCCTTGATGTGACGTCCGAGTGGTTTGACCACAATCTCTTCCGAATCACGTAGTTCATCGACGACCAACCCGTACCGGATCTGCCCCGCGGAGACCACGATGATGTTGCTCGTTTGCTGGCTTGGAGCGGAGCCCCCGGAGGCCCCAGCAGCAGTCGAACTGTCCGGACGTTCGGGGACCAGGGAGTCCCCGGTCGGCTTGGCCAAGATTTTCCTCAGACGCAGAAGGGGCAGCAACTTCCCACGCAAACGCAGGACCTCCGCACCTTTCAAATTCTTGATCCTGGAGTTGGCGCCACCCTCACGCACTCGTACGAGTTCAACAATGTTGAGTTGCGGAAGGGCAAAGCACTCCATTCCGGAGCGCACGATCAGAGCGGGGATGATCGCCAGCGTAAGAGGCAACTTGATACCGATGGTGGTGCCCACACCCTGCTCGGAATCGATTTCAATGGTTCCGCCCAGCACTTGGATATTTGTCAGGACCACGTCCATCCCTACACCGCGCCCACTGATGTCGCTGACCTGGTCCTTGGTGGTAAAGCCAGGATGAAAGATCAGACGCAAGGCATCGCGCTTGTTCATCACGCGCGCTCGCTCACGACTGATGATGCCTTTCTCGATCGCCTTCTTTTTGAGCAGTTCGGCGTCGATGCCCCCACCATCATCTTTGATCTGGATGTTCACGGTTCCGCCGTCGTGGAAGGCACGCAACAGAATCGTCCCCATGGCCGGTTTGCCGAGCGATCTCCGGTCAGCGGGCGTCTCCACTCCGTGATCTACAGAATTTCGGACTAGATGGGTCAGGGGATCACCGAGGGCTTCAATGATCCTGCGATCAAGCTCGACATCAGTGCCTTCTGTGCTCAATTGAACTTGTTTTCCCAGGGAAGCAGCAAGATCCCGAACGACCCTGGGGAACTTGATGAAGACGTTCCCCACGGGCTGCATGCGCGTGTCCATGATCGCTTCCTGCAGCTCACTGGTGATCTGATCAATTCGCGAGCTCACCGTATCCAAGCCGCTCTTGTCATCGCTGTTGATCGTTTGGATCAACTGATTGCGACCTAGAACCAATTCTCCTGCCAGATTCATCAGATGATCCAACATCCTAACACTCACGCGAACGGTGGCGCCTGTTTGGCTTGTCGTGCTCTTCGCCAGTTTGACTTCGCCCGCGGAAGGAGTACTCGACGCCCCAGCCTGTGAAGTGCCGGCGTTGAGCTTCGCTGTAGCGTGTCCAGACTTCTTGGACCCCGACTGGATGATGTCTAGGGCCGACACCAGCGCGAGAATGTCCACACTGTCTGAGGATCCAATGTCCTCCAACATGCCCTTCAGGCAATCGGAAGACTTGAGAAGCGTCTCGATCGTTCGGGAGCTCGCAGGCAAACTGAGATTGCGCAGGGAGTTCAACACGTTCTCCATCTTGTGCGACAACTCACAGATTCGATCGAGCCCCAGGAATCCTGACGCCCCCTTGATAGAGTGCAAGGCCCGGAAGACCTTGTTCACCAGATCGATGTCCAGATCATCCACCTGGCTCTCAATCGCCAACAGTTCCGCCTCAATACCCGCGAGGTGTTCGTTGGACTCGACGATAAAGTCTTGAAGAAGGTCGTCGTTCTTCACGGGTTCGAGTGGGGAGTGGGTGAGGCGAGAATGCCCCGATGGGCTTGAGATCGCACAGCTGGAAACCGGCACGGTGTACCCTCGACTTTTCGGTAGGGCTCCCCCGGGCACTTTAGCGCG
>JBLIMI010000287.1:0-5495 GCA_047638655.1 Minisyncoccia bacterium
CACTCAGAAGCCTTGGAGCACCTCTTGCGACATGCCATTGGCCTACGAGCAGTCAGAGATCTAGACCCGCGCCCGACGGCAGTTCGGTAAACCCATGCGAGGAATAGCTGTCCTCGTTTAAAAACCCTGTGCGCGCCCTCTCGAGCTGGCTGATTTATTCCGCGCTACGACCACGCTCTCCCGGTTGAAGAGGAAGCCGCCCGAGAGCCTTGGACTGCCCGCTCCCCTTCAATCAAGGGGTCCAGGTCACCGTCCATCCATTCGTAAAGTTGAAGCCGGGAAGCGCTGTAGCGCAAGTGGCTGCCGGGTCTCGGTACCAGAACTGGAATTGGGTAGCACTGCCTGTATTCGCCACGGACCCAAAACCGGCGCCGTTGAACTGGGTGAATGAAGTCGTTCCTGCAACGGTCACTTGCACTTGGGACCGCAGGCTATTGCCTGCTGTGCAGAGGACGCCGAAGCCCGCTGGGATGCTGACTTGGTTGTCGCCCCGCAGAATCAGTCCGGGTTTGTTACCGGGGACACCAGCCACATCCAACTGAAAGGTGTCGTTCGAGACCTGTGCGTTTCCTGCCGCGGCCAAGGTAGCTCCACCACTCCCACCAGAGTTGGCGCAACCCTCTTCAATATTCCCGTAGTTCCCGCAGGGGCAGAAAATCCCACTCCCATCACCGTAGCAGTAACTGCTTCCGATGTTCATGCCTTCGCACTCATCGGGAATGCAGTTGGCGTTCGCATCCGCGCTCGTCATGTTGGCGATGTCATCGCGATCGAAGAGTCCATTGCCGTTGCAGTCGAGGGAAGCGGTCCAGAGGCTGTCGAGTTGGGGCGGCCACGGTGAGCCCGTCCCGGCATCAACATCCATGTCCACGGCAAAACCCTCCCCCTCCGAGAGCCAGGAAATGGCGGTGACCGTGCCAGCCGAAATGGAAGTTCCAGGCGCCAGTCCCGATTCCATGACCGCGTCGTGAGAGCCTTTCGAGTAGGCGGGGTTGAGGTCGTAGTACACCCAAACCACGAGATCTGTCAGGCCTGCCGGAATTCCGTAGAGGGCCTTGTCCGCATGGCTAATGAAGTCCCAGTCTCGGACCATGATTTCCTCCTGTGCATCGGTTCTGAAGAAGTATCCGTCGGCAAGGTTGTCCAGCACGTAAGGCCCGCCGATCGCGGGGAAGTACATCGGCCCCACATAAATGCCGTAGAAGGTGAAGCTCCCCCCCACGCTGCTAACAACCATGGAGAATTCACCAGATGCGGGTCCAATTTGATAGGCACCTGTCCCGGCTGAGTGAGGGGCCAAGACGTCCCAAATGTCAACCGCCGTGCAGCTGCAAGCATCCGGACAGCTCGGCACCACAGCCTTCCATGAATAGCCGGGGGCGACTGGCAGGTACTCGGCCATGTTGATCAGTGCAGGGGCGTGCAACCCAAGCGAGTGGTAGTGACCTCCCGCAATTTGAGTGAATCCCCCCCCGGCAGGCGAGTTCAAAACGATGCCCGCGTAGTTGATGCCCCACGAGACGATGGTCCCATTGGCCCGCAGAGCCATTGAATGAAAACCGCCAGCCGCGATCTGCACAAACCCCGATTCCAGCGGAGCATTGGAGAGCTGACCGTACGTGTCGTCTCCCCATGACTTAATCGAGCCGTCTGCCCGCAAAGCCAAAGAGTGAAGATCCCCACCAGCGACTTGCATGTATCCATTTCCGGACGGACTGTTGGTCACTTGCCCTCGGTCCTCTTGGCCGCCATCGCTCACTCCCCATGAAGTAATCGAGCCATCCAAGTGCAACGCCAGGGAGTGATAAGCTCCCCCAGCCAATTGTTCAAATCCGGATCCGGTGGGCTTGGCAGACACTTGTCCGTAATTGTCGAGGCCCCACGTTTCGATCAGGCCTCCAGCGCGAAGCGCGAGTGAGTGCCTACCGCGGGAAGCCACTTGAACAAATCCAGGCCCTGGCGGAGTGTCCGTCACCTGACCAAAAGCATTGTAGCCCCAAGACTCGATAGAACCGTCCGCTCGCAACGCCAGCGAGTGCGAACTTCCACACGCAGCTTGTGTGAAACCCGTCGTCGTCGGAGTGTTAGAAACCTGCTGATTGAAGTCATGCCCCCAGGACTCGATGGAGCCGTCCACCCGCAAGCCAAGGGAGTGATAATCCCCTCCGGCAATTTGGACGAACCCGCCACCCGATGGAGCGCTGCTCACCTGGCCGAACGCGTCGTCACCCCAGACTTCGATGTCGTCATGCGCTTGCACCTGTGAAGCCAACAAGCCGACAAACCCAATCTGAATCGCAAGAGTGACGGAGGACAGAACTCTGGACACGCGTAGCACTTTGTTCTCAATCATTAATTTGTAGCCTCTCACAGATGTAGTCCGGGCAAATGGCAATCACAAGCGGTCCGTCTTCAATGAGACAGGGTTGCGGAGTCCAAGTACATCAATTCGCAGAAACATCTCCCAACTCATTAGAACCGATCACCAGCATAGCCCTTGCGCTCTAGAATGAAAGCGACAGGGCACCCGCGGCGCTCCTCGGGTGAACATTTGATCTTGCATGACCGAAGAGTAGCGGCCCCTCCCCACCCCATATCCCCGGCAAGGCTGCGAGGCTTTACTGGCTACCGTTCCCATAGCTCCTGCGTTCCGTTCCGAGACTCAAGCGTGGGCTGTCAATAGTTTGAGTGCAACCCTTCTCCGGAGACGCAAGTCCTCGGCCGTGTATACAAATCCCTGCCCCCCTGGCCCAGGAGTTCGAGCAACCTTTAGTTCCCGATGACCCGGCCCTGGAATTCACTTCCTCCACCCTCAATCGATCCCGCTTCGGAAGATCGATGGGGCCCGGCCGCCGAGTCGAGGATCGCTGGATCCGCCTCGTGTGCGGAGAGCATCGGTTCCAGCTCCAGACGTAGCTCTTGAGGCTCCCCAAGGCCTGCTAGCAACGCGCGACGCTCCTCGGCCGGGAGCTCAATCGCCGCCTGGAAGAGTTGGATCAAGCGTTTGAGATGAGACGACGTCATCGAGAGAGGCCCGCGTCTCACGCCTTCATGTAGGTACTCATGACCCTCGTCAATTCTCCACGGTCAATTGGCTTGGTGAGGTAATCGTCCATCCCTGACTCAAGGCAGCGCTCACGGTCGCCACTCATGGCATTGGCGGTCATCGCAATGATAGGGAGATGCTCCCCCGCTTGCTCCTGGGCGCGATATCTCAACGTCGCCTCGTATCCATCCAAGATTGGCATCTGGCAATCCATCATTACGAGATCAAACTCCGTTTCGCCAAGTCGCTCAAGAGCTTCAGCGCCATCCTTTGCCCAAATGACTTCAACTCCAAAGCGCGCAAGATTGCCCATGGCGACTCGGGCATTGATGGGATTGTCCTCAACCAACAGAATTCTTCCATCGCCATGGATTCGGGTGTGATGCGACTGCTCCAGCGGTACTGGGAGAGCGGCATCTGGATCCTGCAAACGGTTTAGTAAGGAACGGACCTTGCTGGGCCGAATGGGAAGAGTGAGCGTCGCCCAGGGCTTTAGAGCCCGGGCGGCTTCGATGGAGTCAGAATCCGGCGCATGGCAGAGAACAATGCGCTGGTCAGATTCATCGGCAGTCTTGAGACTCTCGTCGTGACCTTTGGAGTCCAGAGTGCGGAAGGTGAGATCAACGGGCTCCCAATCGTCTTGCGCCACTTTCGCTCCACAGCGTTGGCATGCCGCTTCAATGGACTGCCCTGTTGTTGTACTGGTCGAGACTCGAACGGTCAGCTCCCCGCCACGAAGCTGTTCGGTCGTTTCGAGAGAACGCGTTGGGACACGAAGGACAAACTTGGACCCCTGACCATGGTCACTCTGCACTGTGAGATTCCCCCCCATGGCGTCCACGATCTTGCGGGAAATGGCGAGGCCCAACCCCGTTCCGCCAAAGCGTCGGGTCGTGCTGGAATCTTCCTGCGCGAACTCCTCGAAAATGCTCTCCGTTCGGTCTCCTTGAATTCCAATGCCTGTGTCAATCACAGCAAGCTCTAGCTCATCGCGATCCGCAATCCACTTGGCTCGAATGGTCACACCGCCGCTCTCGGTGAATTTGATTGCGTTCCCTGCCAGGTTGAGCATGACTTGACGAATCCGAACCGGATCCCCTTCAAACATCGCAGGACAGGAAGGATCGATCACCGCCTCCCATTCCAGCCGCTTGAGGTTCGCCCGCGAGGCCAAGGTGGTCAACACACTCTCAATCGTCGCTTCCAGGTCCACTTCGATGGACTCTAACTCGAGCCGGCCAGCTTCGATTTTAGACAAGTCCAAGATGTCATTGATGATGTCGAGCAGAGCGGTACCACTGGCTTGTATGATTCCGACGGCATCGGCTTGATCATGGCTCAATTTCGTATCCGCGATCAGATCAGCCATCCCCAATATGCCGTTCATGGGTGTGCGGATTTCGTGGCTCATGTTGGCCAAGAAATTGCTCTTAGCAGCGTTAGCTTCTTCCGCCACAGTCCGCGCCCGCTCGAGTTCAGATTGCGACCGAAGCAGTGCCTTACCTGCAATCATCGAAGTTCCGAAGAGCATCCCCAAGGCCAAGAGGTGGGCGACGCTGGCCATGCGAGCGGCAGCATCCAAACTCTCGATTGGTTTCCAGTTGCCGACGACAAAGTGACCGGCCGCCAGACAGAGTAGCAAGATGCCGACAAGAAGTGCGGTCAGCCGCAAGCCGGGAATACCAAACATGACCCCCGCGAAGGTTGGCAAGACAAAGAGCAATGCGATTGCACCGCTCAAGGCCCCCCCAGTCGCAACCACACTCGCGGCACTTAGCACGAACCAAGAGCCGACGAACGATAGTGCCCATCCCTTGAACCTGCGGTTTGCGCGCAAGTCGATGATCCCAAAGACGGCAATCAGCGTCCCAGCCCATGCGATCGCCGCAAGTTCCGGCCGCCCTGCTAGCATGCTCAACAAACCCAGGACGGGATCGATAATGCAGACGATCCACATCGCAGCCAGGAGTACCCGCCGACGCTGTTCCCGCAGTGCGGTGGACTCGGGCACTGGTCCCGGTGCATTGACAATGCTCGTACTGGGGTTGGACATTCCTCCTATTCATCGTCAGCACGCGCCAGCCTCTTGAGATTCCACCTGACCTCACGGACAAGTGAAGCCTCTGCCCTTGCTCTCAGCTCACCAGAGATGGGCCGGTCACCCCATACGGGGCCATTCTGGAGCAGAAGCGGGATCTCGAGGTCAGGGTCGAGGCAGGCTACGAGTCTCGTACCAGCTTGCCCCATTTCGCCGTAAGTCCGATTTGAGTTCCAAGCCAGTCACAAAGCTCTGGCAGATCGCACGGGGGACCACGCGTTCCATTCAGTTGAGTCTTGCCGAACGGAAACAAGACACGAGCCGCCTCCGGATGGCCGAGTGGAACTCAACCATCTGGTCTCGACTGGACCAGGTTGTGATGTCACGTAACGCGAAACTGGCATCCATCGG
>JBLIMI010000288.1:0-5432 GCA_047638655.1 Minisyncoccia bacterium
CTTCGACGATCTCAGGGTCAAGCTTGAGGGCTTCGCCGAAGGCTGCGAGACCTTCATCGAAGTGCTCGAGAGCGAGTTCGAGCCTTCCGAGATTCATGAATACACGCTCGTCGGCGTGTTCACTTTTGGCGGTCTTGCGCAGGAGCTCAAGGGCCTCGGCATCTCGTCCGGAGCTAATCAGGAAACGGCTCCAGTTGGTCCAGGTGGTCGTGTCGTCCGGGGAGGCAAGTGCGGCGCGCTCAAACCAGCGTAAGGCCGCCGCGCTGTCGCCATTGGCCGCGTAGAAGTTGGCGAGGCCATTGTGGGCAATGGTGTTTGTCTCAAAGATCCCACTGGCGTATTCAAGGCGTGCCTGAAATTCCGCTTGGTCACCCTGCAGCAGTGCGAGCCAGCCGCTGATGAGAGAGAGTTCCCATTCTTCATGAGGGAAAAGCGAGAGGGGGGTTCCCGCTTCTGCCTTCTTCGCGTGATCGAGTGTGCTCTCGACGAGCACGCTTTGCTCGGTCGTCAGGACGCGCGGGCTAGTGAGCCAGGAACCGACGACCTCGTTCAATTCGATGTAGCCCGCTTCCGCCTGGGCTCGGTGGTAGTTGACGTAGGCGCTCTGCATCCAGAAGGCGAGAATGACCACCGAGAACAGGCTGTACATCCGGCCACTGCCGGTCAGGCTGCCATCAGCTTTCAAGGTCATGCCTTGGAGCGAGACCTTAGACTTGTAGACCAGGCGCAGGGCTTGCAGGATCCAAAATGCGAAGAGGCCCGCGATGCTGAGCGAGAACAGAAATGGGACGCTGTTGTAGAGACCGCGGAAGCTGAAGAGGCCGGCGAGGAATAGAACGGAGAGCGCCGCTTCCTCTCCCCATTTGTAGTTACGCCATCGGTTGACTTTCCACCAGTCACGGATGCGCTTGGTCTTGCCCTTGGCCGTTGAACGCGGTTTGGCAAACAAGGCTGGTTTGCCGAAGCCGAAGTAGAGGGCGTCCGTGGGGCAAACGCTCACGCAGTCGAGGCACTTGAGACATTCCTGGTCGACGACCATGCCGTAGTCCCGTACTTCCTGATGCACGACGATGTTCGAGTTGCAAGCCTGCGTGCAATGCCCACAGCCTTCACAGGCAGGGGTCACGCGAATGCGTCCAACGGCAAGGCGGTCGACTGCGCCAAAGGCCGCACCGTAAGGGCACAGGTTGACGCAAAAGCCCTTGGATCCCAGGAAGTAGACGACAGCGAAGCCCGCGAACGCAATCGTCAGCACAGCGACAGGCCAGGCGGGGAAGGTGGCCCAGAAGTCATCGACAATGAACTCGGTACGCGGCGCATCGAACTCGATTCCAAACCAGACACGATACAGGGCCGGGTAGAGAAACATGTAGATGAAGGCGCCGATGGGCACGAGCAGAAGGGTGCGCGAGCGAATCGGCTTGGGCGTGATGCCGACCTTCTTCAGCATCCACAGGCACAGGTCCTGGACGGCTAGCAGGTGGCAGGCCCAACCACAGAAGAAGCGGCCGAAGACGAGCGTCGTCGCTATGGCGATGACGAAGAAGACCAGGCCCGTCGAGATGATGGAGTTGTCAGCGAAGGTGATGGCCTCCGAAGGTTCCACGGGTCCCAGGGTCTCACCAGCCACCAGCCAATGGACCACGTGCGCGATGATGGCGACATGCACCAGCACCAAAGCGACAGCGCGCCACTTCGACACAGTCGAAGGGCGCGGCGTCTTAGAAATCGTATTGGTGGCCTCAGCCGCCAAAATTACTTGCAGCGAAGTCCCAGTTCACCATCTGCTCAAGGAAGGCATTGATGAAGTCGGGACGACGGTTCTGGTGGTCGAGGTAGTAAGCGTGTTCCCAGACGTCGAGGGTCAAGAGCGCAGTCTTGCCGTCGGTCATGGGTGTGCCGGCATTGAACGTCTGAACAATTTCGAGCTTGTCACCGGACTTGGCGAGCCAGCACCAACCGCTGCCGAAGAGCGTGGCTGCTTTGGTCGCGAATTCCTCTTTGAACTTGTCGAAGTTGCCGAACGAAGCGTTGATAGCGTCGGCCAAAGCGCCGCTCGGCGCTCCGCCACCACCAGGCTTGAGGCTGTTCCAGAAGAAGCTGTGGTTCCAGGTCTGGGCCGCGTTGTTGAAAACGCCGCCTTTCGAGGAATCACCCGCGGTCTTCATGATGATGTCCTCAAGGGACGACTCGGCGAGGTCTGTGCCCTCGACTGCGGCATTGAGTTTCGTGACGTAGGCGTTGTGGTGTTTGCCGTAGTGGAAGCTCAGGGTGTTCGCGCTGATGTGCGGGTTGAGGGCGTCGTTGGCCCACGGGAGCGGATCGAGAGTGAAGGTCATTGTGCGGTGTCCTGACTGGGTGAAGGCCCTGACTGGGTTAGAAGCCCGGACTGGGTTGGGGTGCAGACTGGGTTGAAGATCCCGCGGCGGTTGATGCCGACAGGGTTTGCAAGGTGGACCCGAGAGGGGTCCAGGTCGCTTGCGGGTTGCAAACCGGGCCTCCCAGCAGGCGGCCCAGAGCGGGAAGGACTCTACAACATCCGCTATGCCGCGACCAGTCAGCCGCGACAGCTACTGTTTCGCAGGTGGGGCTGGAGGGCCAGCAATCTTCATCTCACCAATCATGGTCAGCCCCGTTTGGAGGGCCTTCCTTGTGGCTTTCTTGAGCCCGGGTTCCATGTCGACCCCATCGAGCAAGATCAGGGCATTGGCGAGGTAGGGTTCGGACTCGAGCTCACGGTGCAGCCCAAGCAAGAGGTCCCCGTACTCCATTTGCGCTTCGTAGGAGGTGGGGAGCCCTTCGGCTGCGATTCTCAACGGACCCTCTGCGGCCTCGTGCTCTTCCATTTTGGTGAGAATGGCGCCGTAGGTGAAATTGACAGCGGGGTTCTGGGGTGAAACTTTGATGGCTTGTTCGATCCAGGACCTCGCGGTTGGGAAATCTCCACGATCGGCATCGATGGTGGCCAACGCCCCAAGGATTCGAATGTCATCCCGGTGAAGAGCTTGGGCCGCTTTGTTGAGCCGCAGTCCGTGGTCGTTCGGCCGCGTGCGGTAGGCCACCAGAAAGTACGGCACCGCGCTCTCCGGCTGACTCGACGCAAGCAAGAGCACCATCAAGTCATAGTTGGCGGCAAAGCTATTCGGCAACAGCTCGCAGGCCCTCATGAGGCTGGTCACCGCGGAAGAGCGCTGGTTGAGTTGGGCCAGCACCTTGCCCCGGTGCAGGTGAGCCATGCCGTGATTGGGCGTGTTCTTGAGCGCACGATCGAACCAGGTCAGTGCTTCGTCGAAGCGCCTGCTCTTCTCAAGGACTTGTCCGATCAACACGACCGGGTCCGGGTCCTCAGGGCGCAATCGGTGGGCTTCGTCCGCAGCGCTGCGTGCCGCAGGCGCATTGCCCGCTTCGAGCTCAGCACGTGCCAGGAAGATCAGATCCCCCGGGCTGTTGGGTCGTAGTTGCGTGCAGATTCGGAATTCGGCTGCGGCTCCAGCCCACTCCTCGATCCGCATCAGGAGTAGCCCCATGTTGCGGTGGGCTTCGGGCGAGTTGGGGTTGATGTCGAGCGCTTTGCGGAAGGCGTTGCTCGCTTTGTTCGGGTCTCCTTCGCCCAACCAGGCGACGCCCACACCGATGTGGCCGAGTTCGTTCGTGGGCGCGTATTCGATGGCTCGATCAAACACGACGCGCACTGACTTGTAGTCATGGAACGGATCGACCTCGGCTTCGTAGAGCAAGCACCACCCCAGGCCCAAGTTCATCTGCAGGTGATCGTCGTGGCTCTTGAAGATGTCAGCGCCGGCCTCGGTTTCGCCCTCGGCCAACAAGTCCATGCCGTGCTCGAACAGACTTCGCGACTCGAGTAGGTGGTCTGAGAGCCCGGTCTTGCGGTAACGTTCGAGCATGACCCGACCCAGGCCCCAATACACGTTGGGGTTGCGAGGGTTTTGGTCCAGCGCGTGACGAAAGAGTACCTCGTTGTCTTGCCAGTACGGCAGATGAGCGTAGCTGCGTGCACCCATGGCGACCGTGAGCACGAGTGTGGCGCCGACTGCAAGGGGCTTTGAGCGTCCCCTGCACAGTAGGTACGCGACGAGCCCCGTCATGCCGAGCACCGGAACAAACAAGAATCGGTCAGACAGGGGGAACGAGCCCAGGGAGTCCACTTTGAGCAAGACGGGGGCCAATGAGACCGGAATCAAAAGCAGCAAACTGAGGTTGACCCAGGAGCGCCGCTTCCAGGCAAGCCCTGTCAATGCGAGCAAGACGAGGGACCCAACACACCCCACGAGCAAGGCATAGGAGCCGCTCGCGAACTCGGGCTGGAAGGGTCGGAACAGATTGAGTTCGGCCGGCCAGACGAGCAGTGCCATGGCCCCGCCGAGCAACTCGACGCGCAACAAGGCAAGCCTACCTAAGCCCACACCGAAGTCGGTGGCTTGGTGATCGAAGCCGGCGAGGGCATCGCCAAAGACAGCGGCACGCAAGGCGTAGTAAATACCGAAGACCAAGACGAACGGAACCAGGAGCGGCTTGAGGCCAGGCTGATGATTGCTCTCCTCTGTATCCTTGCGGCGAACCCAATCGAGCACAAAGGCAACTGGCAGGATCGCCACGGCAGCATCTTTCGAGAGCAGGGCCAAGAGAAACCACAGGCCAGCTATCCAGGGGTAACCACTTGCGCCGTCGTCGCGCCAACGCAAGCAGCGCTCCAGTGCGAAGAATCCAAAAGTCGCGTAGAGCGGGTCGTGCAGCGCGGAGATCCAGGCCACGCTCTCCACGTGCAAGGGGTGCACGGCGAAGAGCAGAGCAGCGAGAAACCCTGCGCGTTCACTGCGAAGGAGACGCGCTGCAAACCGCCAGGCAGCGATACAACTCGCTCCATAGACGATCAGGGAGAACCAGTGGAACAGCCCTGCTGCCCCTCCACCAAAGACGTTGGCGAAGGTGAGCAAGGTCATGGTCAAGGGCCGGTAGTAGCCGACGTGACTCGTGCTGGCGGCGTCCAGGAATCCCCAGTAGGAACTTCCGAAGATGGAGGGCAGGTTGGAGAGCTGGGCCAACTGCGGGTTTTGCTGGATCACCAGCGCGTCGTCGTAGACGAATTCACCCCCCAGGGCTGGATGGAAGACGGCGAGAACGACGGCGAAGAGGGCCAGGGCGCCAGCCAGGAGTCGGCTTGCATCAGGGCGCTGGCTCGGGGGATGAGGACTCATAGCCCCCGTCTTATGCATCGGAGCCGGGCCGCGCTACCCCTGGACAATGGAAAGTCTCAGCTCTTTGAAAAGGTGGGCGAAAGGGCTCGCAGGGGTCGGGCGGCACCCGCACGTCACGAAAAAGGCCCGGGCCAGCGAGATTCGCCGGCCCGGGCCCTTGTAGAGAAACTTGACTAGTTGCAGTACGTGACGGAAAGGCCGTCCGTGGTGTTGAAA
>JBLIMI010000289.1:0-5425 GCA_047638655.1 Minisyncoccia bacterium
CTCGAGTCTCAAAAGTTTGACGGGGGAATGAAGGTCACGGAAGTTGTGACGGCGGATGGGCGCAGTCTCGCGCACACCGTGAACGGAACCATGATGCGCCTGGACTTGCCCGACCCGCTAGTGCCGGGCGCCGAGTTCAGGTTCTCTCTCAGCTGGCAACACAACATCAACGAGCACAAGCTCAGTGGCGGCCGCGGTGGCTACGAACACTTCGACGAGGATGGCAATGACCTCTTCGAGATCGCCCAGTGGTTTCCGAGGCTTTGCGCTTACACCGACGTCAATGGTTGGCAGAACAAACAATTCCTCGGTCGTGGTGAATTCACCCTGGAATTCGGTGATTACGATGTGAGCATCACTGTTCCTGCAGACCATGTCGTGGCATCCACCGGTGTCCTGCAGAATCCGGGCGCCGTGTTGAGCGAGCAACAACGCGCGCGTTTTGAGGAGTCGCGCCAAGCCTCCGAGCCGATGTTCATCGTGACCCCTGAGGAAGCCACTGCCAAGGAGTCGAAGCGTTCGACCGACGAGCGCACCTGGACTTTTGTCGCGGAAAACGTCCGGGACTTTGCTTGGGCATCCAGTCGCAAGTTCATCTGGGATGCGCAAGGGGTGGAGATTGGCGGCAAGGAAGTGATGGCCATGTCCTACTACCCGAAAGAAGGAGAGCCCCTTTGGAGCCGCTACTCCACACACTCCATCCTGCACACGCTGGACGTCTACTCCGAGCACACCTTTCCCTATCCCTACCCCGTTGCCATTTCGGTCAACGGTCCCGTTGGTGGTATGGAGTACCCCATGATCTGCTTCAACGGCCCGCGGCCGGAAGAGGACGGGACCTACACCTCTCGCACCAAGTACGGCTTGATCTCGGTCATCATTCACGAGGTTGGGCACAACTGGTTCCCGATGATCGTGAACTCCGACGAGCGCCAGTGGACATGGATGGATGAGGGCCTGAACACCTTCTGCCAATACCTCGCCGAGCAATCCTGGGAGGAGGACTATCCCTCCTGGCGTGGAGAGCCCTCGAAAATCGTCGATTACATGAAGGACGAGAATCAAGTTCCGATCATGACCAACTCAGAATCGATTCTGCAGTTTGGTAACAACGCCTATGCCAAGCCGGCGACGGCGCTCAACATCCTGCGCGAGTCTGTGATGGGGCGTGAGTTGTTCGACTTTGCATTCAAGGAGTACTCGAACCGTTGGCGCTTCAAGAGGCCGGAACCCAGTGACCTCTTTCGCACCATGGAGGATGCCTCTGCCGTGGATCTGGATTGGTTCTGGCGCGGCTGGTTCTACACAACCGACCATGTAGACATCGCCATCGAAGGTGTGACCCGTTACTCCATGGACACCAAGGACCCCGACATCGAGAAGCCGCTAGCCAAGCAAGAGCGAGATGAGGAGCCCGAATCTCTGGCTCATGCGCGCAACGTTGGTATCGATCGCCGAGTGGGTCGCTTTCCCAACCTGTCCGACTTCTACAACGACTACGATGACTTGGACGTGCGAGTTCAGGATCGCGAGAAGTTCGAGAAATTGGTGGAGAGTCTCGAGCCTCACGAACGCGAAATCCTGGACTCCAAATTCCTGTTCTATGCGGTCGACCTGCGGAACTTGGGCGGTCTTGTGATGCCGGTTGTCCTCGAGTTGCAGTACGAGGATGGCACCACGGAGGAAGTGCGCATTCCTGTTGAAGTCTGGAACAAGGACTCACACTCCATTCGCAAGCTTCTGGTCTGCAGCCGAGATCTGGCTCGTATCACCCTTGATCCTCACCTGGAGAGCGCTGACGTGGACCTAACGAACAATGTCTTTCCTCCGCGCATTCCCAACGAGCGTCTCGAGCTCAAGAAAGGGCAACGCGATTCAGACAAGAAGAAAAAGAACCCGATGCAAGAGGCTCAGGAAGCTCTCGAGAATGCCGGCAAAGCGGCCGCGGATTCCGATTCCAAGGGCGACTCAGCTGGCTTCTAGTCACGAATTCACTATGACCGCATCTCTTAGCCACCCGGCGAGTCAGAACTTTGCCGAGCAGCCAGAAGGCCGCGTTTTCTTGAACGCTGCGTACATGTCCCCCAAGCCCTCCTCTGCCATCGAAGTGATGCAGACCATGCTCGGGCGCTGCGCCAGCCCCGACTTTGGAAAGTCTGACTTCTTTGAAACCGGTGAGCGTGTGCGCGAGTTGCTGGCCCAAGTTGTGGGCGGCAGCGCCGGGGCGTACAGCTTGACGGGCGCCGCAAGTTACGGCATGTCGACTCTGGCCTGGAACCTGCGCCTGCAGCCCGATGTTCTGGTAGGCAAGCGCCGTCGTATCCTAGGCGTGGATGGTCAATTCCCCAGCAACGTGCAGGTCTGGAAGCGTCTAGAGTCCGCAGGCTTCGAACTTCATTTGGTAGAAGGCGGAGTTGGCGCAACCGAACGCTTGCTAGCGGCGCTTGGCGAGGACAGCGCATTGCTCGCCATCGCTCCGCTCTCCTGGACCGACGGTCATCGGCTCGACACTCATTCATTGGTGAGGGCGGCACGGGATGCAGGGGCTCTCTCCTTGCTGGACGTGACTCAGTCGGCGGGCGTTGATCCCGCGATCACGGATGAGGATCGACCCGACGTCGTGGTTGGGGCGGGCTACAAGTGGTTGCTCGGCCCTTATGGGACAGGCTTCATGCGATTGACCCCTGCACTTCAAGAAGTGCTCGAGCCTTTGGAAGCGAGTTGGAAAAACTTTGCCGGGGCTGACGATTTCAATCGTCTGACTGAGTATCAGTCTAATTTTGCCAGTGCGGCGGCCAAGTTCGATCACGGACAGAGTTCGGCCTTCGTGCGAATGCCTGGCTGGGAAGAAGGCCTGCGTAGTCTGTTGCGCATCGGCCCCGCAGCCGTCAAAGCCCACAGCGTTGCATTTTCGCAGGAGCTTCAAGCTGGACTTGATCGCACGCGCTATGGACTCAGCCCGATCGAGTCGGATTCGCAGGCCACGCACTTGTTCCAGGTCTTGCCGAAGAACGACAGCGAGTTCGAGACCAAGACCGCAGCCTTCGCGGATGCCGGCGTCTCCGTCTCACGTCGCGCGGGCGGGTGGCGACTCTCGCCCCATGTCTACAACGACGAAACTGATCTCAAACGCTTCCTGGCCGTGCTCTCCTGAACCCAGTTCCTGGCTCTCATGCTTCTCCTTGCTTGTCTAATGCTTTCTGCCCATCCGATTCAGGAGCCCCGTGAGGCGGTTGCTGAGGTTCTTGACAGCTTGCATTTGGCAGCTGCGATGGCGGACTCGGATGACTACTTCGACTGCTTCGCGGAGGACGCCGTCTTTCTCGGAACGGATGCTGGCGAACGCTGGACGATTCCCCAATTCCGGGCCTACGCCGGTCCCTTCTTTGACAAAGGCCAAGGCTGGACCTATCTCTCCACACAGCGCCACATTCGCTTGTCCACAGCCGGGGATACGGCCTGGTTCGACGAGCGCTTGCAAAACGAGAAGTATGGCGAGGTTCGTGGGTCAGGCGTGCTCGAGGCAACGGGCGGCACTTGGAAGATCACCCAGTACAACTTGAGCTTCCCCGTTCTCAACGACGGCGCGGAGGCCCTGGTCAAGCGCACCAAGAATCAACAGCACGCGGGCCAACCCCGTGGTAGCGACATGCTCGTCCGGGACGGAGAGCGCACGCTGTTTGCCTGGAACAAAGTGGGTCCCCCTCAGTTGAAACTCGACCCCGCCGAACGCCCGGTCGTGATTTTGCTTCCGAGCGCGAGCTTTAGCGCCCGTGCGTTGTGGGACTTTCCCCTGCGCGACTACTCGGTCATGAATGCCATGGCGGCCCGCGGTTGGGATGTGTTTGCCGTGGAATTGGGGGGCTATGGGCTCTCCAGTCCTCCCCAGGATAGACCCGCCGGGGGCTGCGAGAGTGCTGTCCGTGACCTCGGTTTGATGGTTGAGAGCATCGCGAAGCGTCGTGGTGTCGAAAAGGTGACCGTCATCGGGTCGAGTTGGGGCGCACAGGTGGCGGCTCGCTACGCTTCCCAGCACCCGGATCGAGTGCGAGCGTTGGTGCTTCACGGACACCGCTGGCAGTCGCGGTTTGAGGAAGGACTCGTGCGCCAGATTTTCGGCGATGGAGTGTTCAACTCGCCCGTACGCACAATCAACGCCGAGTTCGCCACCTCGGACTTCATCCCAGGGTTGTTCGAGGAGGATGTCCCCGAAGCCTTTACGCGCTTCCTCCTCAGCCAAGGAGATCGGGTCCCAAGCGGCCCATTGCGCGACTACGTTCACGGTTTACCCCTTGCTGATCCGGCCACCATCGTCGTTCCAACTCTGATGATGTATGGCCGTTCAGAGTTCGCCGGAGCAGAAGGGGAATTGCACCGCCAAGAACAGCGAGGGTTCTTCGAGGCGTTGGCTGGCCCGAAGCACTGGATTGAAGTGCCCGGCGCCGGTCACAGCGCCCACCTGGACCGGCCTCACCGCTTGGTGCAGGGATGCCTGATCGGGTGGCTTGAGCGCTGCGAAGACGAAGACTGAGCCTATTCCGCGACGGTGATCGAAGTCGCGTTGAAGGAGGTGCCGGTGCGGAGTCCAGCGACTTCGGCTTGCACGCCGTCCATGCCGCACCACTCCATCGGGCCCAATTCGAAGTCCTTCGAGTTTTCAATCATGGCGTATTCGCCGTCAAACTCGACGTAGTTACCACACTTGCCGATGGACTCGATGCTGCAACCACACTTCACGTTGTGGGTGCCGCTTTCGATGGTCAGCGGTTCTGCAGTGCCCGCGGGTGCGGAGGTTCCACCGTCGGATGCGTCCGTTGTGCTCTCCACTGTGCTCTCCACTGTGCTCTCCACTGTGCTCTCCACTGTGCTCTCCACTGTGCAGGCGACCAAAGTGAGGCTGAAAACAAGTGTCAGGAAATTCTTCATCGTACCTTTGAGGTTGGGGTGGAGTGTCTTGAAGCGAAGCCGAGAGCATAGAGCAAAATCCAGCTTCGAAGCCTTAGCGGGGATCATTTATACAATTCCAGGTGCGAGGGCAAAGCTCTGGAAAACGGGCCAGCAATTGCGAAAGCTTGGCCAGGTCGTCGACGTCATCTACATCGAAAGAGACGTCGAGTTCTGCCACCCCCAGTCCCAGCTCACTGGCCCGCTTTTGCGTCTCGGCCAGGACCCTTTTGGTGCTCCAGTGAATGCCTTCAAAGAGCCCCGGTTGAGGCTGATTGAGCCCGATCAGGTAGTAGCCCCCGTCGTGGCAGGGCCCTAGCACGACGTCCTTTTCTTCGAGAGCGCGGAAGGCGTCTTCCACTTTTTGCGCTTGGTGGTGTGGAGTGTCTCCGCCGACCAGCACGGCAGCCTGGACGCCTCGATCAAAGAGCTGTTCAAAGCAGAATCGGATTCGATCTCCAAAGGGAGTGTCCGGCTGTGT
>JBLIMI010000290.1:0-5422 GCA_047638655.1 Minisyncoccia bacterium
TCCGTTTCCGAAGCGAGGGCTTCTAGCGAATCCTGATCGTCGCCCCGTAGCTCGACTCGCCAGCCCACGAGGGGTTGTCCCGAGTCGTCCAACAAGCGTCCGCTCAAAGACTGGACTTCGCTCAGGATCGGATCCCAGTAAGCCGATTCGCCCGGTGTGAGGAAGAGTTCTCTGCGGCACTGGAAGAGCCGGCCGTTGCCGCAGGTCTTGCTGGCCAGAAGCTGGACGTAGCCGGAGGGGAGACCGCCCAAGGAGAACTCACCGAACGGGTCGGTCATGGTCTTGAGCTCCTGCAGGCCGTCGGAGGAGGTGATTGTGATGCGTGTGGCGTTCACTGAACCCCCATCGACCCGGCTCATATGGCCCTCAAGCTGGGCAGTAGCCCGCATTTCGATGGAGCGCCGTGAAATGCCGCCGTGCTCCAGGAAGACTCGACCTGTCCGCGCGGAAAAGCCTTTCTTCTGGAGGCGAAGCTCATGTTCGCCCATGGCGAGTCCGTCCAGGCGGAGTCCGCCCCAGCGGTCGCTGCAGGCAGCCGGTGCAGGAAGCCGCAGGCTGGCGTCGTCTTCCCATTCGTCCCCGTCAGTTGGCGTGAGCGACAGCTGAACATTGGCGAGCGGTGCGCCCAGCTCATCGCGGACTTCAATGCGCAGCCCCGCACCATGACCGGCGAGCACCAAACGCACGTTGTCGGCGGGGAAGCTGGAGAGGGGCTGGACGCGGGACGGCCCGTGGTTGTTGGCCCGGGCACCAAGCTGGATTCCTGATCCTTCGACAAGCGGCCCTGCGTCGGGATTCTCGTCAAGGGTCTCCGTGAATTCCCCACGTTCATCCGCGAGGGTCAGGACTCTCCATTTGCCGTCGTCGATCCAAACTTCCGCATAGGGGACGGGATTCCAAAACTCGTCAACGACTGTTCCGTGCACGCGGCGGAGCGAGGCCCCTTCAAGCGTCGAGGCACTCGGCTCGGCGACCAGGGGTGCTCTGGTTGCGGACAGCTGGGACCCTCGGGTGCGGGGCAGGTGATCGCCAGGGAGGGCTCTGCGCGCGAGTGCCCGTGTGCTCTCCGCGGCTAGAACGAGTCCTTCACTTTGCACCCGATTCCGTGCCTGCGGCCACAGGGTCCAGATCGCGAGACATGCGATGGTGGCCGAGGTCGCGAGGGCGAAAAAAATATGGACGAGCGATTCGCGTTCCTGCACGGGTTGCCCCGTCGCACGCGAGTCCGCCACGGTCCGATTGGAGCGTTGGGTGGGGGTCATCGGAGTTGTCATGAACGGCGGGCGGCCGACACCTGAATTGGACTCTCTCCGGCCCCCGCGAAAGGGGTCAAATGCTGATTTCTTCGCCTCGAAACCCATCCTAGGGTTTGTCCTTGGAGGGTTCCACTGGGGAGGGAACTGCGTCTTCCCTGTGGCAGCGCGAAGGAGGGCTGATTCAACCGCTCAGCCGAGCGCTGCTCGTCACTTCTTCCGGAGCGCCGCCGGTCCCGCTTTTGCACCCCTTCTTAATAGAGCGCTCGGTTAGGCTACCCGCCCATGTCGACCCAAGACCCCCAATCCTCCCTTCGAACAAGCCTGGGCATTCCCCTGCGCTTTGAACGAATCTGTCTGGAAAAGGTCTGGGGCGGGCGTGCCCTGGAAGAGGTGCCCGGAATTCATCTCGAGGCGGAGGGGCCTGTGGGAGAGACCTGGGAGTTGGTGGACCGCACCGACAACAATTCGGTCGTGCGGGATGGGCCCTTCGCGGGCCGCGAGTTGCGTGACTTGATGGCGACCGATCGCGAGTCCTTGCTGGGGGAATCCGCTCTCAATGGAGAGGGGCGCTTTCCGGTCCTGATCAAGTACTTGTCCGCCTCCCAGCCACTCAGCATTCAAGTTCATCCTGACGATCGCACGGCTCGCAACCTCGGTGCTGGCGATTGCGGAAAGACAGAGTCTTGGTTCATCCTCAGCGCCGAGCCGGGGAGCCTGGTTTATCTCGGCTTGCGAGATGGGGTCGATCCCGCCGACTTCGCCAACGCTGCGCGCGGAGCAGGGATCGTCGACATGCTTCAGCCCTGGCCGGTGAAGCCGGGGCAGTTCGTCCATGTTCCCGCCGGAACACTGCACGCCATTGGCGCCGGTGTGACCCTGGTCGAGGTGCAGCAGAATTCAGATCTGACCTATCGCTTGTTCGATTGGGGGCGCTGCGGTCTGGACGGAAACCCCCGCAAAATTCATGCGCGCGAAGGGTTGCTCTCCATCCGGTACGATCAGTTGACCGAAGGTCCGCAAGATCCGGAACTGACAGGTGACGGAGATGGAGGAGACAACCGTTCGGCGCATCTGGTCCAAACGGACTGCTATGACTTGGAGATACACGAGGTGGGCAGTCACCTGGAAGTCTCGATGGCGGGCCATGCTCATGCACTGATCCTTGTCGAGGGCAATGCACGTCTCTGGGTCGACGGAGAGGACGAACCCTGGACTTTTGATCCGGGTGACACATGGCTCGTACCGGCGGCCGTTGGAACTTACAGAATCGAAAATTGTGAAGGCGCAGCGAAGATCCTCGTTGTCCGCATTCGGGGTTGAACATGGCTTATCTAGGAAGAAAGAAAACAACAACGCGCGGACGTGGCGGCAACTTCAAGAAGAAGGCCAGCCGTGGCTCCGCCGGAGGTGCCAAGCGAGTGGTCAAGAAAGCCACTCGTCAGCCCCGCAAGGTGGAGTCCGTGAGTGAAGGCATTCGCTTGAACAAGTTGCTCGCCGAACACGGGCTCGCCTCTCGCCGGGGCGCCGATGAAATGATCGCCGAGGGCAAGGTCTTCGTTGAAGGCGTACAGATCTTTGAGCTTGGACTCAGAGTGGACCCCCAGACGCAACTGATCGAGATCAATGGCGAGAAGCTCGAACCGAAGACCAAAGAACGCAAGCAGTACTACCTGTTGAACAAGCCTGCGGGAGTCGTGTGCACCAACGAACGCCGTGAAACTCGTCCGCGAGCGATCGATCTCATCAATGATCGGGCCAAGGGACGCATCTACACGGTGGGGCGACTCGACGAGGAGAGTAAGGGGTTGATCATCCTGACCAACGATGGCGAATTTGCGAACCATGTCATGCACCCCCGCTACGGAGTCTCCAAGACCTACATGGTGAAGTTGAAGGGAAGCATCTCGGATCCGGATGTCCAGCGCGTACGTGAAGGCGTGTACCTAGCCGATGGAAAAATTGGTCACTCGCGTGTGTTGATCAAGCGCCGCACCCGGGAATCGTCGATGCTCGAGGTGACTCTTCACGAGGGCAAGAACCGCGAAATTCGACGTGTGTTTCTCTCGGTCGGATTCAAGGTGATGGACCTGCGGCGGACCATGATCGGCCCTATCCTCGACAAGAAGTTGAAAATTGGGTACTGGCGCCACCTGACACCGGTTGAGGTCAAGCTCCTGCTTGAGCCCCCGGCAGAAGGACCGGAGCCGGCGACAGCGCGCAGCCGAAAGTCTGCACCGCGTCGTTCGGGTGCCCGCGGCCGAGGACGTCGCTAGTGATTCACATCGACACCAAGGCCGGTGCACCGGTTACCGAGAAACGCTTGCGCAACGGGATGCAGGTGATTTTCATCGAGCGCCATGATGCACCGGTGGTCACGACGCTGCTCTACTACAAGGTGGGGGCTCGGAATGAAGCCATGCACGAGACGGGGGTCAGCCACTTTCTCGAGCACATGATGTTCAAGGGCTCCCAGCGTTATGGGAAAGGTCAGATTGACCTCATCACTACGACGCTCGGTGGTACCAACAACGCCTGGACCTCCCATGACCATACGGCGTACTGGTTCGAGTTCGCATCCGATCGCTGGGAGCGTGCTCTCGAACTCGAGTCGGACCGCATGCGGGGCTTGATGCTTTCGCCCGACGAATTCGAAGCCGAAAAAGCCGTGGTTCTAGAGGAACTCTCCATGGGAGAGGATGATCCCTGGCGCGAATTGGGGCGGGAAGTGGGAGAAGCTCTGTTCGCGGGGCATCCCTATGGCCGTCCCGTGATCGGTTACGAAGATGTCTTGCGAGACATGGACGTGGACTTGATGCGTGGCTACTACGATCGTTTCTACCGTCCCGAGAATGCGGTGCTTGTGATCTGTGGTGACATGCGCCCCGCGTCGGCCATGAAGCTCGTGCGTAAGCACTTCGCCCCCCTGGGCAATGCACCCGCGGGCGTGGCTTCTGCGGTGTTCCAAAGAGCGCCAGCCGAGCCGCGTGCTGAAAAACGAATCACGTGCCGTTGGGACGACGATGCCCGTCGGCTCTACATGGCCTGGCCTACCGTGACGGTGGGGACGGACGAGGACTACGCCCTGGACTTGGTGACCGTCATCATGGCCACAGGAAGGCGTTCACGGCTCTATCAACGGCTGGTGCAGGACGAAGGCATGGCCATGAACATTTCCATGTCCAACGACACCCGCCGGGAGGGTGGAGCGATGTGGCTGATGAGCGAGTGCTCGGCGGACACGCGACCCGCTGACCTGGAAGCCGCGATCGACGAGGAGCTTCAGAGGCTTGCGACCGAGTTGGTTCCTGCCAAGGAACTCAAGCGTGCCCGGGACATGTTGCATGCAGCCGCTGCCCACGAGTGCGAGACCGTCACTGATCTAGCCGAGAGCATCGGATCCTTCGCCGTCGATGCGCAATGGCGCTTGGCCCTTGAAGCCGACGAACGTTTGGCTGCGATTCGACCGAAGTTCCTGCGCGACACTGTGGCGCGCTTGCTTGAGAAGCGGCGACGGGTGGTTGGTTGGTCTTTGCCCAGAGACATGGACGTGGCGGAGACAGCGTCTTGAGCACATTTCAAGAGGCGAAAGCCCGACGCAAGCCCCACGGGCTCAGCATTCCTTCCCAGACGTTTGAACTGTCCTGCGGCGCGACTCTGATCGTGACCCAGCGCGAGGGCGCACCCATCACAGCCATCGACGCCCACGTGCGTGGCGGGCCTTCGCTCGACCCAGCGGGACGCGAGGGCACGGCCTACCTGACGGGTGGTCTGGCAGATCAAGGCACCCGCTCTCACGACAGTGATGAGATCGCAGCCATCCTCGAACCGGGGGGTGGCGAGCTTCAGGGCGAGTCGAGCGGGGTGGGTGGTTCCATCGTGAGCAAGTCATGGAAAGACCTCGCTGGCCTCGTTTGCGAAATGCTGACCGAGCCGACCTATCCCGTCGCCAAGGTGCGCCGTCAAAAGGAACGCTTGTTGCAACGTCTGCGCAATGAAGACGCGGATCCAAGGGCTTCCGCGGCACTCGAATTCCGTGGCTTGATTTACGGCGATCACTGGTTGGGTCGTCCCGCTTATGGATCGGTGGAGAGCGTGTCCGGCATCGAGCCCAAGCACTTGCGAGCGCAGCACAAGAAAAACTGGGTGGCGCGCCGCGGGTTGATCGG
>JBLIMI010000291.1:0-5422 GCA_047638655.1 Minisyncoccia bacterium
CACGGCTTGGGCTTTTCCAATGGCTTCAATCTGACCGGAGAAGTCAGCACCCTGGAGCTTTGTTGCCGTCACGTCGGACGCGTACTTGACTACCTTGAAGGGCTTGCCATTGAGGTCCTGAATGGGGTTGTAGGAGGCTTGAATCCAAACTTCCTTGCCACCTTTTCCAAAACGCTTGTATTCCGCGGACTCGAATTCGCCGCGGTTCAGCTTGTCCCAGAATTCACTGTACTCGGTGCTTGATCCGTAGGCCGGCTCGACGAACATGCGGTGATGCTGGCCCTGAATTTCTTCGAGCGTGTATCCCAGCGTGCTCAGGAAGTTCTCGTTCGCGGTGATGATCGTGCCATCCATGTTGAACTCGATCACGGCCTGGGCTTTTCCGATGGCTTCAATCTGCCCGGAGAAGTCGGCGTTTTGGAGCTTTGTTGCCGTCACGTCGGTCGCGATCTTGACGACCTTGAAGGGCTTGCCCTCTTCGTCCAAAACCGGGTTATAGGAGGCTTGAATCCAGATCTCCTTGCCACCCTTGCCGAATCGTTTGTACTCCTTGGACTCAAACTCTCCTTTATTTAGCTTCTCCCAAAACTCCGCGTACTCAGGGCTCTTCCGGAATGCATCACCAACGAACATGCTGTGGTGCTCGCCTTTCACTTCTTCAAGCGTGTAACCCACCGCTGCGAGGAAGTTTTTGTTGGCGGTGATAATCGTTCCGTCCATTTCAAACTCGATGACGGCCAATGACAGTTCGATGGCCTCAAGTTTTGCGAGGGTCTCCATATTGGAGTCGTGGCTTATATTGGAGTTTGTCATTACTTGAGTATCTAGTTGTCTGTTGATCTGTAGGGAGTGCAGTTGGGCAGCGAACATCGCCGGTCAGATTCAGCATCGACACTCTTGCGTCGCGAGCATGACCTCACAAAGTTGATTCATCGGGGAAGTTGTAGATTTGCTCCCACATGGTGTTAGCGCGTCAGGTGCATCAACTCGGCCAAATCACAGATCTGATCCTGCCCGTTCTAGCCAAGAAGGTAGGAACAAGTTCGCCTCTAGCGCGACATCAGAGGCGGTGGGTGCGACGAAGTCAGTGAATCTGCCGGTCACAACAGGGGCGTATGGCCAAGCGTACAGCGGAGGCGCATTGGATGCGTTCCTCGTCAGCATGGACACAGTGTCCCACTTCGAGGACTTTGGTGACTGGAGCACGGCGGTTTGCCCCTGTGGCAACCCTCCCAGCGCAGCGGGCGAAGGCTGCGCCAACTCGACCGGTATGGGCGCAACCCTGCTGCCATAGGGCAGCAGTTCCATTTCGGCGAACGACTTGACTCTCACCTCGTGGGGAATGCCCCCCAACAAGCCAGCCATGTTGTTCACCGGTACACTCCCGGTCCTGCCTCAGCCTGCTGTGCTGGGCGACGGGCTGCGCTTTGTCGGTGGGCAGATCACGAGGCTTACGGTCATACGGTGTCAGGCTCGATCTCTCCTGCAATCGAGCCTGACACCGTATGACCGTATGACATGACACCGCGAGTACGAAAAGTAGGTCAATGCACCCGGCCTACGGCTAGGCGAATCCTCTCCCCCCGGATAGGATCTCGCCGCCATGGCCGAACGCATTGTCTATCAGGTTGAAAACCTGCACAAATTCTATGAGCAGCGGGAGGTCCTCAAGGGCATCACGTTGGCCTTTCACGAGACCTCCAAAATCGGCCTGATCGGCGCAAATGGCGCGGGCAAGAGCACCCTGCTTCGCATCCTCGCAGGGGAGGACACCGAGTTCGAAGGCATTGCCCGAACCAACGGCGATGTGAGCGTGGGGTACCTGTCCCAGGAGCCCGAACTCGATCCGAGCAAGGACGTTCAGGGCAACATCGCCGTGGCCGTGAACCACCTGCGTGAGACCGAGGCGCGTTACTACGAGGTGATGACGCTGATGGGTGAAGCCGAGGGCAACAAGCTCACCAAACTCACCAATGAGTTTGACCATCTGCAACATGAGATGGACATCAAGGACATCTGGAATCTTGACCAGCACCTCGAACAAGCCATGCACGCCCTGCAGGTCCCCCCCGGCGACCGCGAGGTGGACAAGCTCTCCGGTGGTGAGAAACGCAGAGTGGGTCTTTGCAAGCTGCTGCTTGAACACCCAGACATCCTGCTGCTCGACGAGCCCACCAACCACCTAGATGCAGACTCCATCCTGTGGCTCGAAACCTACCTGCTTGAGTACCAAGGGCTGGTGGTCCTGATCACTCACGATCGCTACTTCCTGGACAACGTGGTGGGGTGCATGTTGGAAGTCGCCGGTGGCCTAGCGACCCCCTACGAAGGAAACTACAGCGCCTACCTGGAGTCACAGCGAACCCGCCTGGACATCAAACGCAAGCACGACGCGATCCGCGATAAGCAACTCGAAAAGGAACTCGAGTGGATCCGGCGTACCCCGAAGGCACAGACCAAACAATCGAACTCCCGTCTGCGACGCTATCAAGAAATGGCCGACCAGGTCAGCGCTGAGGAGCAAGTCCAATCCGTCGAGTTGCGCATTCCGCCGGGCCCCCGACTAGGTGACAAGGTGGTCCACGTGCGGGGCTTGAAGAAGGGTTACGGGGAGCGCGTGCTCTTCGACGATCTGACCTTCGACATACCGCCGCAGGCCAAGCTCGGGGTCATCGGCGGCAACGGTCGCGGCAAGACCACGCTGCTGCGCTTGATCCTCGGGGAAGAGCAACCGGATGCCGGCCGAGTCGAGATTGGATCGACCGTGGTGACCTCGGTCATCGAACAATCCAGGGACTCCCTCGACGACGCCACAACCGTCTACGAAAACATCACGGAGGGCAACCTAATCCTGCCTTTCGGGCGCACCACCATGGATGCCCGCGCCTACGTCTCGCGCTTCAACTTCAAGGGCGAAGACCAAGCTCGCACCCTCGGGGAGTGCTCCGGTGGAATGCGCAACCGGGTGCTCTTAGCCAGGATGCTGCGCAAGCCCGCCAACCTAGTCATCATGGACGAGCCCACCAACGACCTCGACCTGGAGACCCTGCGCGTGCTCGAAGAGGGCATCACGCATTACCCGGGCTGCATGATCATCGTGACCCACGACCGCTACTTCCTCGACAAGGTCGCCACCCACATTTTGGCCTTCGAGGAGGATGGCCAAGTGGTCTTCCATCACGGGGACTACCAATCCTACAAGCGCCACACGGGCGAAGTGGCTAAGGAGCTCGGCCGCACCCACCGCAAGTTCACCCGGCGCTAGCCCGTACCTAGCAGTAGGCCTGCACCTGTTCGCGTGCCGTCTACGCGTCCTTTAAGGCATCGGTCTAGCGAGGACAGAGTTGGGTCGATGATCTGCGACCGTCTCCACGACATAGGTCTGGCTGCGCAGAACGCGGAGATCGCCATCGCGTGCAAGATCTTTAACCGCTTGCTAGACTTGAGAGGGCCTCGGTCGGTGGCCGTTGCCCACTGACTTCGCTTGGGAAGCGATCTGCGCGTGCTCCATCTCAATAGCGCGACAACCACCAGCGCATCTAGAGGCGATTCGCCAGTAGCGCCTGTTCTGTCCTTGAGCAGAGGCTTGGGCTGCGATAATCATCTACCATTGGGGCATGCTGATATTGACCTTCCCAAGGACTCTCGGTCTCGCGCTGCTCATACTCGCTCCGAGCTCACACGCCCAAGAATTCACAGCGGCCACGCGCCGCGCCGCAGCCCTTGCCGAGCGCGCGGCGCTACGCAACGCGACCGACGTTCTAGAATCCTCCCCAATCCGCTGGCTCGACGGTAACGGAGGGGCGGTTTTGGCCAAGCCCAGCCCGGACGGGGAACGGGTCCTCAGCCTCACCCCTTCCGGCGAAGTGTTCCTCTGGGGCGCGTGGCTCGGTGACCCCATCGCCCAACTCGGTCTGTGCAGCGCGGAAGGCGTCAGCTTCGGATTTGATTCGACCGGCGATGTGATCTTTCTGCATGACAGGGGATCGATGGCACTCACTGTATGGGACGGCCGCAGCGGCGACGAGTTGTACAGATTGCACGAGGGCGAGGAGTTCGTGGAGGATCATGCTTCCCTCCCCAACTCGCGAGTCGTGACTGCGGACCTCTCCGGGGTGCTGCGGGTCTGGGACACGAACAACGGACAGCTGCTGAGCCGCGTGGAGACTGGGCTCGTGTTCAAGGAGGTAAAAACAGTCGGTCGTAGTGGCGTCCCGCTGCAATCCGGGCGCGAGGGTTGCCTGCTCACCCGGGACGTCGACTCCGTGGTCCGCATCCTAGATCCAACGACTGGTGAGATACTGCGTGTGATCGAGGCGCCTCCCACGCGCATCGCGAGTTGCCTGATTATTGACGACGGACGCGTCGTGACCAAGAGTGACGACGGCACGACGCGTCTGTGGCCCCGGGACGGAGGCGAACCAACGGTCCTTCCGGGCAAGGCCGGAGAAAACCTTCTGCGAGGCAATGCGAAGGGGAATTTGCCGGTCTCCAGCCGAGACTCAACCCGCTTGGTTACGGGTGACGGTGGCGGCCTCCACCTGTGGGATGTCGAATCGGCCAGGGAGATCACCTTGCTTCTCCCGTCGACCGAGCCCATAGGAACAGTGGCCGTGGGACGCGAGTTCCTCTGCGCCTCCTATGGAGAAGTAGGCGTACCTGTGCGCTTGTGGCGGCTGGATAGTGGTGAGTCACTGGGCGAATTCCATTCGGGCGCATCCGTCCGTAGCCTGGAATTCTTCGCTGACGGCCGCCTGCTACTCGGCAACGGCTCGGGAGGAGCCTATGCCTTGCAGCAGGGCAAGCCTCCAGTACTCTTTCAAAGTCACGCTCCCCCCCTGATGAGCCTGGCCGCTGAGCAGGGCGGACAGGTGTTCTCGGGTATCTGGGGCAGCGCACCATTGGGATCCTCCGGGACTATCTTCCAGACAACCACTGCACCGCGAGCGCTACACAGCGCTCGGTTCTGGGATCGACGGACGGGGATGCGAACCAACACTCTCAAGACCCTAACCACGAGTACGCAGGGGGCCGCGTTCCTAGAAGACGGCCGCGTGGTCCTCTGTTCCAGAAATGGCACGCGGGTTGTTGGCCCTGATCTCGAGATCATCACAAACCTGGGCGGGCAGACGCAGGCAGTTACGGTTAGCCCAGCAGAAGATCGCATTGCGACCCTGACCTCGCAAATCTCATCGCTTTTCGTGAGCCTATACACCATCGAGGGCGAGCACATCAGGAACTTCGGTAACCTCGCGTCGGTTTTCGGCATAACCAACGTATCCAACGGGGTCTTCTGCCTCCCCGATGGCGAACTGCTGGCTACCGCTCACGCCGACCATGTCGTGCGGCTCTGGGACGGGTACGACGGGAGACCAGTCAAGGACTTGGTCGGCCACACCAACAGCATTCGTCACTTGGCGAC
>JBLIMI010000292.1:0-5413 GCA_047638655.1 Minisyncoccia bacterium
TCGAGACGCCAATTGTCGCACTGACGGCGGATGCCCTCGATGGAACCAGCGCGCGTTGCCTGCGGGCCGGGTGTGATGGCTACAGCACCAAACCGGTGGATCGCCCTGTGCTCTTCGGGCTCTTGCGAAGTCTGGTGGAAGCCAAGCGCTCCGGCGCCGCGACCTGAGCAACCTTCACACCCCGCTCGTCAGTCAAGGGGGTTGATCTGTGCTCGAGCCCTGCTCTTGATGGTCTCAGAGGTTATCGTGGGGCGATGACAACCACGCTCTTCGCGACGATCCTCTTGTTTTCCGTTGCCAACGTCGCAGAGGACAATCTGCATCTTGAGGTCCCCACTGGGTTGGAGGTCAAGCTTTGGGCGGAGTCGCCTCTGCTTTACAACCCAACGGCCATGGATGTCGATGACCGCGGAGCGCTGTTCGTGGCCGAAGCCGTCAACTATCGGAAGTGGGGAGGGCGCAACAAAGGTCGCGTGCACGAGGACGGTGATCGAATCCTGGTGCTGCGTGACACGGATGGTGATGGAACGGCTGACGTGTCGGTGGTCTTTGCACAGGGGCCCGAACTGGTTTCTCCCCTGGGGGTCTGTGCGCTGGGGTCCGGTCGCGTGCTGGTTTCCTGTTCTCCCAACGCGATCCTCTATGTGGACGAAGATGGGGATGATGTGGCGGATCGCCACGAGATTTTCTTGAGCGGCTTCGGGGGGCCCAACCACGATCACGGATTGCACTCCTTCGTTCATGGCCCCGCGGGCGACATGTACTTTGCCGCCGGCAACGCCGGGCCCCACATCGTGACCGATGCCGCTGGATGGCATCTGCGTTCGGGCTCTGTCTATGTCGGCGGCGGCGAAGTCACTGCGGACAATCGACCCGGGCTGCTAAGCGATGACGGTAAGGCTTGGACGGCCGGGCTCGCTTTGCGCATCGGGGCCGATGGGCGCGGCCTGGGAGTCGTGGCGCACAACTTCCGCAACAACTATGAGGTCGCCATCGACTCCTTCGGCAACTTGTTCGTGTCGGACAATGATGATGATGGCAACCGCAGTTGCCGCACCTTATGGACCATGGAAGGGGCGAACTACGGCTACTTCTCGAAAGATGGATCCCGTTATTGGCAAGCGGACCGCCAACCGGGTCAAACGATTCCCTCCGCTCATTGGCATCAAAATGATCCTGGTGTTGCCCCTGCTGGCACGATCAATGGCGCGGGGGGACCGACAGGCGTTTGCGTCTACGAGGGCGAGTGGATGGCGCCCTGGATTGAGGGAGCCGTGCTCAACGCAGACGCGGGAGCAGGAATCGTTTATGCCCACTCCCCCCGTCTTGAAGGCGCGGGTTATGTGTTGGACGCAGGCTGGTTGATCCGGGGTTCTCACACCAGCGAAAGTCGGAGCGCGGATTGGTTCCGTCCTAGCGACGTCTGTGTCGCAACGGACGGCAGCGTCTACGTGGCCGATTGGTACGACCCCGGTGTCGGTGGGCATGCGGCTGGAGATGCAGAAGCCTATGGCCGAATCTTGCGCATCGCACCGGAGAGTTCGACACCTGTGAGCAGCAAAACTGCGGGCTTGGCGGCCGAGTGGGAGCCCTTCTTCAATCCGGCTCCTAGTGCCCGGACCCTGTGGCGCGCCTCGCAGGCGGACCGCCGCGATGAATTGGCCGCCGCTGTTCTCGGTGCCTTGGAACAGCCCATAGGCACTCGCAAGAAGTCGCAGGTCCTTTTCTACTTGTCCAGCTTCGGCCAGGAACACGAGGTCACTCTGCGGTCTTTCTTGAGCGCGCCAGAAGCTGAGCTTCGTCTCACGGCTTTGCGCGCGTTGCGCCACGCGGGCGTGCCTTTGCTCCCTATTCTCGCGGTACTGTCCGAGGATAAATCTCCGGCCGTGCGGCGCGAAGTATTGATTCTGCTTCAGCACTTGCAGGAGGCAACGCAGTACCCCGAATTGATGGTGCATCTCGCAGGCGGTTACGACGGGCAAGACCGTCAATACCTCGAGGCATTTGGACTTGCCGCTGCCGGCCATGAAGAAGAACTCTACGGCTTGCTGGTTGCTGAGTTGGGAGACACGCCTTCCCGCTGGACGGACCGTTTCGCGGGACTCGCCTGGCGCTTGCATCCGCTCTCCGCGGTGGACTCTTTTGTGGCACGAGCGGCGGACACAACCCTCGCGATCTCGAAGCGAGAGCAGGCTCTCGACGCCCTCGCTTTCATCCCGGAGCGTCCAGCGGCGGAAGCCATGGCCAATCTAGCCCTCATCGGTGGAGATGAAATTGGCGCCCGTGCGGCCTGGTGGATTCGGCAACGGGATACCAACGATTGGCGCGCCTACGACCTGGCCCGTGAACTGCAGGTGGGGGATTTTGCCCGGGCTGAGCTACTCTGGGAGAGCGGTGTGATGCGCGCAGGAAAGCGCGAGCTTCAATTGGATATCACCGGCGCCAAGCGGCTTTGGCTGGTGGTGGATGACGGAGGCAACGGCAATTCCTGTGACTGGGCCGATTGGATCGAGCCAACGTTCGAGACGCCGCGGGGTTCCTTGCGTTTGACGGACGTGGGTTGGATCAACGCCAGCGCGGATTGGGGGCAAGTACGCGATTCAAAGAACGTGGCGGGGGGACCGCTCAAGCTTGAAGGGGAGGCCGCAAGTTGGGGCATTGGAACGCATGCCAAGTCCAGCATTGAGCTCATCGTGCCGGTCGGCGCGACCAAGCTTCACGCTTGGGTGGGGCCGGACGAAGGGGGCACGAAGCAATCGTCTGGGACCACTTCGATTGAGTTCAAGGTCTACGTGGAGCGTCCAAAGGATCGCACGCAGTTCATGGCAAGTGAAAAGACTCTCCTCGATCAGAAGAGCGATCCCGAGAAGCTCGCCGTAGCCATTCGCGCGCTGGCGACAGATGCCGAAGGAGGATTGCTGCTGATACGTGCTGCGCGCGAAGGAAAGTTGACGGCGCAGTCGATGTCCGTGGCGGCCGAATCGATTTTCTCGAACCCGGACATCTCCGTCCGTGCGCTTGCGAGCGATGTCTTCGAGAGGCCCGGTTCCGCTGCAGGGGCGCTGCCTCCCGTGTCAGAAATCCTGGCGCTTGCGGGAGACGCAAGCCACGGCCGGCGGTTGTTCCAAGACCCTCAAATGCTCTGCTCTACCTGTCACAGTTACGATGGACTGGGACGCGAGATCGGTCCCGACTTGACAGCGATTCATGCCAAGTACGGTCGCGCAGAGTTGCTCGACTCCATTCTGAATCCCTCGGCAGGCATTGCCTTTGGCTACGACTCCTGGGTCTTTGAAGTCGACGGTCAGGGCTGGTTGAGTGGGTTTGTGCTCGCCGATGGGGAGAACATCGTGCTCAAGGACACCAGTGGGTTGCGGCATGTCATCGCCCGCGAGGATGTGTTGTACCGCGAACGGCAGAGTCTCTCGGTGATGCCCACGGGATTGGCCATGGGGCTCGGGCCCCAAGGCTTCGCGGATCTGTTGGCCTTTCTGACCGAGGTTCCAGGCGGAACGCCGGAATTCGGAACCCGTGAAGTGCTCTTCGACGGCACGGACATGAGCGCCTGGTCGTACCACTTGAATGATCCCGCCAAGTCCCAGTCGGATGTTTGGTCCATCGAAGAGGGAGGAGTCTTGCGTTGCAAGGGGAGCCCTGCGGGCTACATCTACACCAAGCAAGAGTACGAGAACTTCGAGCTCGAACTGGATTGGCGCTTTGATCCGCAGCTAGGCGCAGGCAACTCTGGTGTCCTGTTGCGAGTCGTGGGTGAGCACAAAGTTTGGCCGAAATCGATCGAGGCTCAGCTTCAGTCGGGAAGTGCCGGAGACATCTGGAACATCGACGAGGTCGTCATGCTCGTGGATCCGGGACGAACCCGAGGACGTCGCACGCAAAAGCGCGCACCGTCCTCGGAAAAGCCCTTGGGTGAGTGGAACCACTATCGAATCTTGATGGACGCCGGCAAGCTGGAGCTTCACGTCAATGGTGTCCTTCAAAACGAAGCACGTTGGTGTGAAGAGTTGGCAGGTCACATCGCCCTGCAATCGGAGGGTGCCGAAATCCAGTTTCGAAACGTGAGCGTGCGGCCGGTGATCGGCCACAGCCACTGACTTCAGTCGTCAATTCGAAGTGACTTCCCGGGGCGGATGTAGATGGGCTGGCTTTTGCCATCCAGTTGCAAAACGTACTGCCCTTGCTTCAAAAAGAAGCGCAGTCCATTGCCAGGGGTCAACTCGCCTTCGGCCACCAAGCGCGGAGTGGGCAAGGGCGAGGAAGCGTGGATCTTCGGCAGGACTCGCCGCTCACTCTCCCATTGATCGCGGTGAAAGACTGGGAAGATCTTCACCACCCACTGATCGTTGACACGGGCGACTAGGTTGGAACCGTCCGTGTAGGGAACGACGTCCGAGCAGGAAACACCCGCGACTTTGCAAACTTCGCTCACAGCAGGTGCCCAGGCATCAAAGTCCAGCCGGTACTGCTCGTCGAAAGATTGGGGCGTTATCTTGTTGGGGAGGATCATTTTGCGCGCTTCCTTCGGCCACCGGGAAATTCACCTTTCCTAGCGTACGGCAGCGAAGAATGGAATTTCAGCCTGGAGTGGTGAAGGAGAGGCTCGTGATGAGGCACACTTCTCGTCCTCTGCCGCCTGAGGCGGCCTCTCTCCATGAACACGGTCCACAAACCCTCCACTGACGAAAGTTCCGGCCACCGGGACTTCCTGTTCTCAGCGCGCCTGATTCAGGTTGTGGGAGTTGCGTTCTTAGTCGCGCTATTGGCCCGCTACGGATTTCGCGTGTCTACGGCACCCTGGGCGGCCATCCACGACGGTATCGCCTGGTGCGCGGCGGGAGTTCTGGTCGTCGACCTGTTGGGTGGGCTCGTGCGGACCCCGGAGCGCGGGAAGTTGTTGCGTAGCTTCCGGGCGGATTTCGGCAGCCTACTCGTTCTCGTATTGGCCCTGGTCATCTTTTGGAGCCAGTCGCCGGCCGTGAACCTGAGTAGCTTTCTCGAATTCACAGGTCGCACCAACAAGAGCGGCCTGGGCTTTGCGATGGTGCAATTGTTCACCCTGGTCAGCCTTTGCTTGCGCGGCTTACGTTCCCAGGGCAAGTGGCTGGCCCGCGGTCTGCCGGCTGAAGTTCTACTTGTTGGTTCGTTTGCTTTGCTCGCTTGTGTGGGCACCCTCTTGTTGCTGCTTCCTGCGTGCAGCGCCAACAGCGCGAAACCCCTCACGTTCTTGGAAGCCTTCTTCACTTCCACCAGCGCGTCATGCGTGACGGGACTGACTTTGCGGGACACCGGCAGTGAGCTTTCGACGCTTGGGCAGTCGATCGTGATGATCCTGTTTCAAATTGGTGGTCTCGGCATCATCGCTTTCGTGGGGCTGGGCACCATGCTCTCGGACAAG
>JBLIMI010000293.1:0-5411 GCA_047638655.1 Minisyncoccia bacterium
TAGAGCGGCGATCACTCCCATAATGGCATCCTTCTGCAAGCACTTACTCAACCCCACCACGGCCGCCCCACGCAAGCGCCAGTCTTCCGAGGTCTTGACTAGCGCGTTCAGTGCTTCCGGCGCACGCGGACTGCGCGTGATTCCCAGAGAAACGGCCGCGCAGGCAGCCACGCCCCAGTCTAAATCGTCGCAGGCTGTCACCAAGGCTTTGAGGACATCTTCCTTCTCGGCCAGTTCTTGGTTGCCAAGGGCAACCACCAAGCGTTGGCGCAGTTCCGATACCGTTTCGCTCGCGAGTCGTTCCACAATCCAACGCCAGGAAGCACTCTCACTCACTGGTTGAATGAAAAGCAAGGACTCGATGGCGGTTCGCTTGACGCGCGGGCTGCGATCGCTCTCGTAGAGTTCCTGGCAGAGATGAATGGAGTCATGGCCAGCCACGAACCGAAGCAAGCGTACCGCTCCCGCGCGCACCCCGGGATCGTTGTGGTTACGGGCTGCTTCGGTAGCAGCAATCATGTCCGGTCGCGATTCCCATTCAGCCCGAAGAAGGAGTTCGGCGAGCAAGGGGCCGCGCCTGGCCACGACTGCTTCCGGGTTGTGGCAGAGGCCCTTCACCAAGCCTTCGGCCAGGTCCTTCTTGCTTCCCGAAAAGAGCTCGGTCAGGTCACCGGCGTCCTGGAATTCCGCTCCCTTCTCCTTCACCAAGAGAGTCGCGACCACTGCGGGCATCGCACGTCGAAGCAACACGGGGTCCAGATCCGGCTGCTGCAAGAGCGTGTTCAGTACAACCAGCGCACTCCACTGGGGTTGGCGCTCGGCCACTTCCAGAGCGCGGGCCCGCACGCCTAGGTACTCGGAGGCGAGCAAGCGCTTGAGCACCTCGACCCGTTGTTCGTGCGAGAGCGCCAGGATTGCCCCGGATGCCGCGGAACGAACCCGTAGCTGCTTGTCCTCCAAGAGCTTCCAGAGCGCTTTGGGCACCTCAAAGTTCTCCAGGCTAGGACCCAAGACGACGAGTGCTTCACAGGCCGCCAAAGACTCCTTGCGGACCTTCTTGATCAACGCCTGGGCTGCCGCATCGGGATCCAACTTTGCCAGTGCCGCGGTGGCCACCAAACGCACTTCGCGGATCGGCCCTGAGAGCGCCAGCGACGTCAAAGGCTTGATCGCTTTGGGGTTGGATCCGTCGCCGAGAGCGCGAGCGGCCACGGCAACGATCTCCCAGTCTTTGTCCTTGAGCATCTTGATCAGCAAGGGGGAGAGATCCTCACCAGCGGCCTCCACAAGGGCGTGCAAAGCGGCCAGTCGCTCGCCTGCATCCTTGGACTTAATACTCGGCACGGAGTCTTGCTGACCGACAGAGCCTGCACTCGCGGAAAACAGCAACAGAGACGCGGCTAGGAGTCCAAGGAGTCCAAGGATTTGGCGGCCAACGATTCGATTCATCAGTGTAAGTGCGGTGGAGCGAATGAGCACCGCGAGTGTAACGCTCAAAGCAAAACGATCAGCGCTGCAGCTGCAAAACCTTGGAACTGTGAACTTCGGTGGCTCCGGTGCGAAGTATCAGCTCCGCCACGTGCTCCTGGCGCACACCGCCGCCGGGCATGACGATGCAACGATCACCAGCGCGCTTGACCAACTGGGCCAACAAGTCACGGCCTTCCCAAGCACTCGCGCCGTCTGCGGACGTCAACAGTCGATGAACGCCGAGTTCGATCAGGACCTCCAAGGATTCAACGGGCTCGGCGATGCCATCGAACGCCCGATGAAAGGTCACGGGTGTTGATCCTGCCGCCCGCAGCAAGCGCTCGAGAGCTGTGCAATCGATGGTGCCACGCTCGGTCAGGGCCCCCAACACGATGCCCTGAGCACCGGCATCCAGCACGCGATCTAGGTCGCGTTCCATTTGCTCCAGTTCCCCGGCTTGCAGGACGAAGTTCCCCGGTCGCGGACGCACCATGGCGAAGACCGGGATCGAAACGGCGTCCAGGACCGCTCTCAACTCCGTTGTATCCGGCGTCAACCCATCTTGGTCCAGTCGCGCACAATACTCCAAGCGATCCGCTCCGCGCGCCGCTGCGTCCAGGGCTGCGGGGACGGAATCGATGCAAACTTCTAAGCGTGTCATGGCGCAGTGGCGGAGCACTCCTCTCGGGAGCGTGGGCAGCAGGATACCAGGGACTCGGCCCCGGCCCGGCTCCATTCTTGATGGTGTGCTCGGCCTCGGGAGTTTTTGACGCCGGTTCGGGTGCTTCCAGGGCACACTCTCCAGCATGTCTGCCATCACCAAGGGAATCAGCCACTGGAAAGTCCGTGAACTCGATCCCAAGGCGGTCGAAAACCTCTCCCGCCAGCGGGGTCTCCCGGAGATTGTCAGCCGCATGCTGGTCGCCCGTGGCATGAGCGAGCCCGAACGAGTGGACAAGCATCTGCAGCCCAACTTGATGGCACTGCATGACCCGGCGCGCCTGCCCGGAATGCCGAAGGCGACTGAACGCCTGGTGCGTGCCGTGCGCGAAGGAGAGATGATTCTCATCCACGGGGACTACGACGTGGACGGAGTGACGGGGACATCCCTGCTCGTGCGGCTCTTTCAAAAGCTCGGCGCGCGAGTGTCCTGGCACATCCCCAACCGTTTCACCGATGGTTACGCATTCGGGCCGCACTCCATCGCCAAAGCCCAGGAGGTCGGCGCAACGGTCGTGGTCAGCGTGGACAATGGCACGTCATCACGGGAGACAATCACACAACTGTTGGAGCTGGGCATCGAGACCATCGTCACCGATCACCACGAACCGCCGTTGGGAGAACTGCCCCCCGCCACGGCCATCGTCAATCCGAAGTTGCACGACTCCGAGTATCCATTCCGAGAACTATGCGGCGGCGCGGTGGCCTTCAAGTTGGCTTGGGGCATCTGCAAGGAGTTCTCCGGCGGCACCAAGGTGCGCGACGACCTGCGTGAGTTCCTGATCGACGCCATGGCTTACGTAGCCATCGCTACGGTCTGTGACGTGGTGCCCTTGATCGACGAGAACCGCATCTTGACCCGCTTTGGCTTGAGTGCTCTGAGCGCCACTCAACACCCGGGATTGGCAGCACTATTGAAAGTGGCGGGGATCCACGGGCGTCAACTCTGCGGCGAGGACGTTGGCTTTCAAATTGGGCCGCGCCTGAACGCTTCGGGACGTCTCGGGAGTGCGCAAACAGCGGTGGCCCTCTTGATGTGCGACGATCCGCAAGAAGCCTCGAGCTTGGCCAAGAAACTCGACGAGTTGAATCAGGAGCGCAAACGAATCGAGGCGGACATCACAGCCGAGGCCATGAAGCAGGCGGAGGAGTTCGACGACGTAGAACGCTACCCCGTCATGCTGGTTGCCGCGCAAGGTTGGCACACCGGAGTGATCGGGATCACCGCCGCACGCCTGGTCGATCGCTTCCAACGTCCCGCCATTGTCATTGGTCTCGACGGCGACATGGGTCGTGGCAGCGCGCGCTCCGTGCCCGGAATTTCCGTCCTGGAGATGATGCACGCGGGCAAGGACTTCATGCCCAAGTACGGAGGCCACGCCGCTGCCGCTGGCATGGATGTGGCTGCCGCGGACATCAGTGCCCTGCGCGAAGCCATCAATGACCACGCCCGCAGAGTTCTTGTTGACGGTTTGCCGGACATCCCCTTGACCATTGACGGAGAGATTCCGTTCGCGGCCATGAACCTGGACTTGATGAAGCACATCGATCGCCTTGAACCTTTCGGCGAACTCAACGAAGCGCCCATGCTGCTTTCACGCGATTTGCGCCTCGCCAACCCGCCCCGGGTCGTGGGTGCGGATCGAAGTCACATGATTCTCCAATTCCGCAGCGGCGAGCACGTGCTCAAGGCCATGGCCTTCAAGATGGCCGCCCGGGAATCGGAACTCGAGATGGGTGCCAGCATCGACGTCGTCTACACGCCGCGCTGGAATACTTTCCGCGGTCAAACGAGCCTCGAAATCGTGGTGCACGATTTCCACACGGCATAGCAAACTTCTAGCGTCGCGGAGGCAGGCGTAGGATCGCGGGCCGTTGACGTGCGCGGGTGGAACGTTGCACTTCAATGTCGCGCAACAGGACCGAGGGAGCCACGGTTCCCACGGGGACGTTCCCACTCTCCGCACCACAATAGGAATTGTCCACAGTCGGATCATCCCCTAAAGCCAACACGCCTTGGATCGCAGCCAGAGGCGTGCCCACAAAGCTCACGTCACGCACTCTGCGCCGTTTACCGCTTGAGGTATCCACCAAGTAGACCTCCGTGGGGTTGATCTGAAACGCTTGGAACTCATAAGCGTCGCTGGAGGTCGACGTCTCACCGCTCTCGGCGTTGGTGACCAACAAACCGAAAGGTTGCTCCTGGTTAGCCACCTCTTGCATCCAACGCTCTTCCAACGCGGCCTGGCCAAGTGGCTCGCGGGCGCTCACGATCAAATTGCTCATGCGCGCCATCACTTCGTTGCCGCGTGAGGACCGACCATGGCCGTTCGACGAACCCTGTCCTGGGATCCCGTTGCGGCTCGTCAAGAAGCGGCGCAAAATCCCATCCTCCACCAAGTTCACCCGTTCCGCCGGTGTGCCCTCATCATCGAAGGTGTAGTGCCCGTAGAGCGAACGGCCAGCAAATTGGGCCAAGCTAGGATCGTCCACCAAGTCGATTCCAACCGGCAAGATACGCTTGCCCACTTTGCGCGCAAAGGTGTGCCCTTCGCTGCGCGAAAGGAGGCGCTCTCCCTCTAGTCGGTGGCCGATGGCCTCGTGGAAGAGCACGCCAGAAGCCACACCACCAAAGAGAGCCGGGCCGGCATAGGGCTCCATCGGCTCAGCCGCGGCCAAGGCCCGTAATTCCTCGTGAATGCCGTCCACCACCGCTTCCAACTCATTGCGCTCAGGCAATTCACGCCAGCGACGACTGTAGAACGTTCGCGTGCAGGTTTGTCGCACCCCATCCGGCGCCAAAATTGAGCCATAGACCAGAATTTCCACAAAGCGCTCTTGAGCGACGCTAGAGGTGCCTTCGGAGTTGGTGATCAGACGTGTCTGCAAGACCTCCTTGAGCTGCACATAGGGATCGTCGATCTGCGGGTACTTCAAGAACATGGCTGAAACGGAACGAACAAAATCATCCGCGTCCTTACGCGAGCCACGGGGCTTCGAGATCGGCATCGAGAGTTGCACGGGCTCTACTTTTCGCAAGGAGGGAGCCTCGTCGAGCAGGCGCTCATCGAGACCGATTTTCTTCTTGTCGTAGTAATCCCGTAGAGCTTCCCGGTGGCGGCTTTGTGTCAGTCGCCAAAAGCTGTAACGCAGAGCGAAAGGATCGAGATCTTCGGGACCTTCATACCATTCGTACCACTCCGGATCCGCTTCCCTCTCTT
>JBLIMI010000294.1:0-5396 GCA_047638655.1 Minisyncoccia bacterium
GGGTTCAGGTACCGGGCGCTCGCCCTCTGGGGAAGTATTGAGCCACGTGCGTCGCTTCATCGGCAAACGTCCGGTCTTGATCGGTTCGGGCCTGACTGACGGGAACGCGCAGCGCCTGCTCGAATCTGCCGACGGAGCGATCGTCGGAACCTGGTTTAAGCGCGATGGCGATGTGGCACAAGCGGTGGAAGCCAGCCGAGTGGCACGCTTGCGAGAGTTGGTCGACTCGTTCTAGTCTTTCGTCGGCAAGAGGATCACCTCGCCCAAGGCCGCCAAGGGTTCTTGAAGTTGTTCAGCCGGCCCTACCACCACGATGAGCATGCGGTCGATGTCGAGGTGGCGCGTCACTGCGCCGCTGACCTCCTCGCTCTTCAGGGCGCGGATGCGTTCATCCCGCTTGCGCCAAAAATCAGAGGGGTATCCGTGCAGTTCCAGGTCCAGGGAGCGCTTCAGCACCTCCTCCGGGCTGTCGATTCCAAAGACCTCTGCGTTCAGGACTCGATTGCGAACCTCATCCAATTCTTCGGTGTTGAGGGTGCCTCGAGCGCTATTGAGTAGTTCGTAGAGGGCAGCTAGGCAGGCCTTCACGTCCTGTGTTCGTGAACTGCAGGAGACCAGGAAGCGTCCGTTGCGATTCCAGCCTGGTTGGTAGTACAGACTCCCTCCGTAGATCAGGCCGAGTTCCGTGCGCAGGCGCACCATCATGCGATTGGAACTTCCGCCGTAGCCCATGGCGTAGGACCACAAGTACAACGGGACGTAGTCGACGTCGAGCCTTCGAATTCCGGGCCCAGCAATTCTGATCTCGCAATGGGCGGCACCGGGAACATCATGCAAGTAGATCCTCGTCCGCCCGGGCAAGCGGAAGACTTCGGGCGCGGGTGGGGGCGGATTGCCGAGTTGGGGGAGTTTGGAAAAGAGCGTGTCCAGCCGCGCTGCAAGTGAATTGGCGTTGACGGATCCAGTGGCCCCAACCAGAAGTCGGTCCGTGCCAATGGTTTGCCCGTGGAGCGCGAGTAGTTTTTCGCGTGTGATCGCACTGACTCCCTCGGCGCTGGCGCGGCGTACGAGGTGGGAGTCTGAACCGAGACTGATGGAGTCGAGCAATTGGTCGGCTAGCTGTCCCGGATCTTCCGCGTCCCGGGCGAGCTGGGCCAGGACTCGCGCTCGACTCTTCTCGATTTCGTCTTCTGGATAGGCAGGAATCGAGAGCAACTCTCCCACGAAGATGAGCACGCTACCGAGGTCTGCCTTAATGCAGGAGAAATCGATGCGAAAGGAGTCCGTGGAAGAGTGAACAGAGATCGACGCCGCGTGGTTATCGAGCCAATCGTCCAACTCGGTCCCGGACGTGCGCTTGCTCCCGCCTTCTCGTAGCACATCGGCGAGCATGGCGGAGATTCCCGCGTGCTGCTGTGTCAAGGCGCTAGGACTGGTCTTGAAGATGAGGGTGCCATCCACGAGGGGCAGCTCGCGGAGTTCGATCACGAGCAACTCGGCGCCCCCTTCGAGTTCCAGGCGCAGGGGCTGCGGCGGGACAAAGGGGCGCAGGGGGGGCGTGCTTAGCTCCCGCGGGTGGCTGGCGATTTCCTGTGGGAAGGTTGAGTACGCCCATGCGCCAGGCATGCAAGCGCCGATGGCGACCAGCGTGGCCAGACTGCTCGTCCAACTCGAATTCAAACAGTTCACTTGGCTTGCTCCTGACCGCCGACAGGCGACGCTTCCAAGGAGACCAGCGTGGCCACCGTGCGATTTGCCGGAAGGAACCATTTTCGCAAGACGGCTTGAACTTCTCTGGGTTGAACGGCACTCAAGCGTTGCTCCCACTCAAAAAAGTGCCGCCAATGCCCGGTCATGATCCAGGCCGAAGCCAGGCCTTTGGTGAGCGCTTCATTGCGGCGCAGCGAGCGATAGAAGTCCGCCGTGGCGACCCGCTTGACACCTGCCAACTCCTCGGCCTCGGGTCCGTTCTTGGCAAGCTTGTCCATTTCGTTGTAGATCGCCAGTTCAATTTCCTTGGTGGTGGTGTTCAAGGTCGGCGTGCAGCGAATTTGGGCCAGACTCTGGAGCCGGTTGCCATCCCAGGCATGGGTGATGACAAGCTCGGAAAGCATGCCACTCGAGCGCTTGAGCCGTTTTTCCAGTCGCGAGGAGCGGGCGTATCCCAGGAGACGAATTGTAATCTCAAGCGCGGCGGAATCCGGGTGAGCGAGGGGCGGAACGTGCCAGGCGATCCGCAGTCGAGGCTGGCCGTCGAAAGGGACTTCAATCCTGCGCTCTTCTGTTTGCTTAGGAATTAGGGGCAAACTGAAGGTGCTTTGCTCGGAGGCAGGCACCTGTCCGAAGTAACGGTCGAGCAGGGGGATCAGCCGGTCGGGATCGACATCTCCAGCGATGACAGTCACGAGTTGCTGGGGGCCATAGTGAGCTCGAAAGAACAGCTTCGCATCTTCGCGTCGCAAACGGCCGATCTCGTTGAAATTGCCTATCGAGGCGCGACCCAAAGGGTGGTCGCCGTACGCTGCTCCCCGTAGTTTTTCCCCGAGCAGTTCGTCCGGGTCGGCGGAAGCCCGCGCTTGCCAGTCCTCTAACAAGGCCGCGCGTTCCACGTAGAACTCGCGGAAGATGGGGTCGCGAAAGCGCTCCGCTTCCATCCAGCACCAGAGCTCGGTTTGGTTGGAAGGAAGTGACACGACGAAGCGAGTGCTGTCCTGGTCACTGTAGGCATTCAACGAGGTGTCGGATCCAGCCCGCTCCAGCACGCGGCTGAACTCCTCGGGGTCAACCCAGAGAGCGGCACGCTCGCACGCACGGTCAAACGCGATCAAGGCCGCGGACTGTTCCTCGGGGCTGCCACTTTCCTGGCTGGAGAGCCATCGTTCGTGGGCTTCATCGGCAGCGGTGAGGGTGGGCTCTTCTTCCCCCCAATTCTTCGTACCGATTCGCGAGGACCCCTTGAACATCAAGTTCTTGACCAGGTTGGACAGGCCCGACATCCCAGCAGGATCGTTGGCGGCCCCTACGGGGACGTAGGTCTCGAAAGACACCGTCGGGGCTTCGTGACGGGGGTAGATCAGGAATCGCCAGCCGTTCTCTAGCTCGTGTTCAAGGGCCCGTTCGGCGGGCTGGAGGCTGGGGGGGCTCTGGGCCAGGGCCGCTGAGCCAGCGGCGAGCAAAGCGCTTCCCAGGAGCGCACGCATCCAAAGTCGCCCTGACCGCAGCTGGCAGGAAGTCTCTCGCAATTCGGTTCCCATCTTGAGAGCGTAGGGCATCCGCACCCCACATTCTTCCCCCATCAATCCGGGCTACCAAGGATTCCCGCTTCAGGATGAGTCTCGAACACCACAAACGCTCCGCCCCGTCTCAGATTCGCTTCGCTGTGGTGACCTTCAGCGACACCCGTCAGATCGAGCAGGACCGAGGGGGCGACTTTCTCGTTGAGAGCCTGGAAGCGGCTGGACACAGCGTGGCTCTACGAGCCGTGCATCGGGATGAGCCCAGTGAGATCGCCGCGGCGGTGCGCAAGGCCGTCGCTTCACCCGAGGTGGACTTGGTGTTGACCACTGGTGGCACCGGGATCGCACCACGGGATTCCACGTACACCACTTTGCGTGATCTGTTGGACAGCGACATCCCCGGTTTCGGTGAGCTATTTCGCTGGCTGTCCTACGAAGAGATTGGAGCGGCAACCATAATGAGCCGGGCCCTGGGAGGGCTGTTGAATGGCAAGGTTGTGCTCGGGCTCCCCGGTTCGCCTAAGGCGTTGCGCCTGGCGATGGAGAAGATCATCCTGCCCGAGGCGGGGCACCTCGTCAGTCAGACGAGGGGCTAGGCCTCCGGCTGGAGGCCTAACAGCAGCCCAATTTACTTAGCGAGGCGGCGCAGAAGCGAGATCGTGACGGTGAAGATACGGTCGTCGAGATTGACGATCGGTAAATCTTCGAGGGAGAACTCCACGGTGCAGGTGTCGATGCCACGCGTGTAGTGCACGTCGTAGTTCGCGCCAAAAATCATCGAGGGCACGGAGATGTTCTCCACGCGGAACTCGCTACCTTGCAGGGCCTCTTTGGTGCAGCCGGCGACCATGTTGCCGATTTCACAAATGGCATCTACGTTCTCCTCATTCATCTCCTCTTGGTCCTCGAAGAGCAACTTGCCCGTGAGGTAGAGCATGGCGCGCTTGCTCATGTTCAAGGTGATCGTGCCGTTGCTGTCTCCCACGAGACCGACCATGACAGAGATGGCCCGGCGGCTCTGGGCCATGGAAGACGCGCCTATGGCGACGGGGACGACGCCGGCCATTTCGAGGCCCTCGGGGGTGCCTTTCAGGAGAGCAGTGACAAGGGACTGGGTAATGGCCAGGCCGTTGAAAATGACTTGCTCGCTCACGGAGATCTCCGGGTTAATACGTGGGAATAGGGGCAGGATGCTCCAAACCTTTCGTCAACCGGGTCGCTGGCCCTTAATAGGAAATCGGGGCTAGGGGCCCTGATTTCCGAAGCACAATGGATGCGCCTCCTCTAACTTTTCAGCCCCTGCGGCACCCAGGGGGCTTGTGAGCAGCAAATATTCCCATTTTAGGAAGTTGCATTGTGCCGCAATGGATGGAATCGGGGTAAATTTGGCGGACGTGCCCCGCCCGGGGGGGCTAGGGCGTTGGCATCCGACTGGACGTCCCCGTAACTGAATCTATCCGCTATTCTTGTTCATTCTCCTTCCCTCGTCTCTCACCTTATTAAGGATCCTGGGTTGCGGAATCTTCGCAATGCCGCCCGGGGTGGGGCATTGCGGGAAATGATTCCACCAGGTCCAACCATTTCGACTAGCACCATGAGTAGGAGCAATTCCTTCCGTACGTCCATTCTCGCCATCGGGTGCGGAACTATTATCGCCGGGACTGTGCATGCACAGAATCCCGTTTACGACATCACAGGCAATGTCGCCAATGACCATCTCGGGTTTTCAGTGGCGAACGCTGGAGACATGGTGAACGCGGACGGGATGAATGACATCCTGGTCGGCGCTCCGGAAGATGGAGCCCTGTTGAATCCCCAAGAAGGCTACGTCAGCCTCGTCTCGGGTCTCAACGGCAGCGTTGTTCATACCTGGCATGGCGACGTGGCCGGAGATCTCTTCGGATTCTCTGTGGCCGGCGACGCGGACGTGGACGGCGACGGAACCCCCGACGTGATCGCCGGCGCGCCCTACCACACCAACGTACAATCAGCGGACGGCTTGGTGCGCGTGCTCAGCGGTGCCACCAAAAGCGAGTTGTTCACTGTGTACGGTGACCAGTTCGGACAGCAATTGGGCCGCCAGGTCACCGGCTGTGGAGACCTGAACGGGGATGGACGCTTTTAGTTTGTGGTTAGTTTAGTGAAATAGTTTGGGTTTTT
>JBLIMI010000295.1:0-5390 GCA_047638655.1 Minisyncoccia bacterium
TCCAGCTTTGGCCCCATTGCGTCGAAGAGAGCCGTGCATGAAGTCCAATCTCCGATCCGCACCGACCGCGTTCTTATTGGCCCTGAGCTTCGCCTTTGCAGGCGGGGAGAATCCTGAGGAGCCCAAAACGGAAGCCTCGAAACAGGAACCGTCCGCCGAGCCGGACCTGATCTCCGCCGACGAACTCTGGCTTCATCCAGCCAAATATCTTGGTCAGACCGTGAGGATCGAAATTCAGTCCCATTCCGAGTGGGACAGTTGGAACCCCATGTTGACGCGCTTTGGACCTACCCAATTCCGAGCTTTCCGCGCCTGGTCTGATGAGCAGTTTCCATGGGTGGAGCAGGATTACCGAAAGCCACTTGTGCGCGTCTTTGCTCGCCACGGCAGTGCTGCGGAATGGGCGCTGGACGGCGCAGCGGTTTACTCTCGTTTCGAACTCACGTGTCTCGTGAGCTCGAACTTCGGTGGTGCCCCCTGGGTGGAAGTCTTGGCGGTCAAACCTCGCCCACGCCGCTTGACGGAAGGGTCTGTCATTCACGGTTCGAGGGGTGTCGAGTACATGACCAAGAGTGGTTGGAAAGCTGCTATTGCTGAATTCGAACGGGCAAGCTCCAACGGCATTCCCGAGAAGGCCCGCGAGGAGCTGGGACGCTTGATCGAGATCTGCCAGGAACGCCTGCCCTTCGTCCCGCCCGGGAAGAAGATTCAATAGGAAAGCTGCTCTAGAGTGCGGAGGGGCCAGGTCTGGCGCCCCGCAAGCGTCGCTGTTCGTGGAATCCGGCGCCAACTCAATTATTGACTGCAACCGGGAGGGCACCTGTGCGATCTTGCAGGGGTCATGTTGATCGATATTTCCATCCGCGATCTGGCCCTCTTCGAGTCTGCGGAGCTCGAGTACGAGAAGGGTTTCAACGTCCTGACCGGGCAGACCGGCGCAGGCAAGAGCCTAAGCTTGCGGGCGCTCGAACTCCTTCTTGGGCAGAGACCCAAGACGTCCATGGTGCGTGTAGGCGCCGAGGAAGCTCGGGTGGAGGGGCGCTTCTGCTTTGCGCCGAGCGATGTTCCTGCGCGCTTGCTGGAAGTCCTACGCGAAGGCGCACCATCGATCCTGGAAGAGTGGGGCGAGTCCGAGGAGCTCGAGCTCGTGCTGACGCGCAGACTCTCTAAAGGAGGTCGGACCCGTGCACACCTCAATCACCGTCCGGTGACTCAGCGCTTTCTGCGTGAGTTGGCGAGCATGTTGGTGGAGATTCACGGCCAAAACGATCACCAGCGACTCCTCGAGACTGGCGAACAACGGGCCTTGCTCGATTCATTCGGTGGCCTGACCCGCGAGCTTGACGCCTATCGCAAGGCGCGCAAAGCCTGGATGGAGTTGGGTGCGCGCTGCTTGACCTTTGCGGAGAATGAAGCCGACTCCCTGGCGCGCCTTGACCTGCTCCGTTTTCAGGTGCGCGAGCTTGCCGACGCTGCCATCAGCGAAGAAGAAGTCGATTCGATTCGCCGTGAACGGGAACGCTTGCGCCACGGCGAAGAATTGCTGTCACAACTCGGTGGCCTCGTGAATCGATTGGCGGATGAGGAGGGCGCAGTGCTCGACACACTGAGTAGTGCGCAGACTCTGGTGGAGCGCTGGGGTACGCGGCTCGAGGAACTGGAAGCGCCTGCGGTCGAATTGCGCGAGGCAACGGAACACTTGGCCGAGGCGGTTCACTCCATGCGCGCCTTTCTCGGCGAGGTGGAGTACTCACCGGTCCGACTGGAGGAAGTGGAGTCGCGGTTGGCGGAGGTCGAGCGCTTGGAACGCAAATACCGCTGCGATGTGGTTGGGTTGGTCAAGCGCCTGCCCGAACTGGAAACGGAGTTGCTCGAACTGGAGCAGGCCTCCACCAGCTTGGACGCTTGCACGGCGGAGCGGGATGCTGCCCGTGCACGACTGGACACCATTGCGGGCAAACTGACCCGGGCTCGTAAGGCACTCTGCAACCGACTCGAAAAGGACGTGCACGCGGGCCTGAAGGATCTTGGCCTCGAAGGAGCTCGGTTCAGCGTCCAGGTGCAACCGCGGACAGCGCATGAACTCGACTCTCCTAATGTGGAAGCCGAGAAGGCGCAGTTTGAAGCGGACCTACGATGCTTCACCAAGGACGGTGCGGACGAAGTGGAGTTCTTGCTCGCTGCCAATCCCGGGGAAGGGGCAGCGCCTTTGCGCAAGGTAGCATCGGGCGGCGAAGCTGCGCGGGTGATGCTTGCCCTGCGAAGTGCGTTGGCCGCCAAGCAAACCATCCCGACCCTCGTCTTTGACGAGGTGGACGCAGGCGTGGGGGGACGCCTAGCTCCCAAAGTGGGCCAGCACCTTAGGCGGCTTGGTGAGCACTACCAAATTCTATGCATCACTCACTTGCCAGCGGTCGCGGCATTGGCGCACACACACCTCGAAGTGGAGAAGGTGGTGGAGAATGGTCGCACCACCACCTGCGTGCGACGCTTGTGTGGCGAGGATCGTGTGGCGGTCATCGCTGACATGATCGCTGGCGGCAAAGGTGAGGAGACGGCACGCAAGGAAGCCGCCCGATTGCTGGCGGTGGGTGGCTGAAGCGAACACTTCTTGGGACACCAAGAGCGCTCGCTCCCTACAATCGTGGAATGAACCGTTTCACGCTCAAGCTGGTTGTGCTTTCGTTTGTTCTGCACTCAAGCGTGCCTTTGCTGCTTGCTCAAGAGAAAGCGTCCGTCCCTCCCGATGCGCTGCAGATTGCCCTCGACCAAATGGGGATCCAGCAAGCAGACCTTGGGTATCGCCCCCAGGGACATTGGGCGCGCTATCCTTCTTCGCGGACTGTTCCACATGTGATGCCGTTCTTCGATGACCTGCTGGCCAGGCCCCTCGACACTTACGGTTTCACGCGCATGCTCGGCAACGCAGTGGAAGATCACTTGACGCTTGCAGCTTTGCGCAACACGGAGGGGATGCCAGAGACCTTGTTTCAACTGGTCGTCAAGCTTGGAACGGATCACAGCCTTGGAGGCTTTCGAGGACATTCATGCAACCTTGATCCGCGGCCTTGGGAGCAGGAGCCGCTGTTGCATGCGCTAGTGACCTTGCTCGAACGGTCCGGCGCGCCCTTGCGTCGGCCGATGTCCTTTGGGGCCCGTTTCTCCACAGACAGCCCTGGGCCTCGCGAACTCCTGCGACGAAAGGTGGCGGCGATCCCCGAGGCGCTTCGATTGCCACTCGCGCGTTATGTGCTGAACCTCATCCAGGCCCACGAGTGGATCGATCTTGGATTGCGCAAGGTTCCGCGCGAATTGCGCCGTGACTTGTACAGCGCCATGAACTCCTTGGCATCCCAAACCGGAGATGGAACCGGCTACCATTCTGCGGTCGATGACGTCGTGGGTTTGATAGACCAACACTCCTTGCACTACGGCGCTCTGAAAGCTCTGCAAGCGACCCAGAACGCTCGCCGTGAACTGGGGACCGCATTGGCAACCATGGAAGAGGTGCCTTCGTTTCGTTTTCAAATGCAATCGCCATGGGGGGGCTTGCGTTTCGACAATCAGGCGCAGGCCTTGCGCAATGTAGAGTCTAGCTTGTGCTTGGTGGACTTTACTGGGAGCGGGCAGTGGACCGGAGGGGTGGGTGCCACGGACATCGACACGACACTTTCGGTCGCTCTGCTGTTGGACTTCGGTGGCCGCGTGGGGCTTGTGGAAGGCGCAAGCGTTCAGGCGCCGGGGGAATCAAGGCGCGTGGCGAGTGGAGTATTGGGCTGTGGACTGCTCTACAGTTCGGGTGATCAAGACACGAGTTACGCGGCGGCCAAGTGGAGCTTGGGCGCGGCCTTGTGCGGGTTGGGAGCGCTGATCGACGAGGGTGGCTCGGATCGTTATGAACTTGCCGAGCTAGGGCAAGGTGCCGCCTACTTCGGCATTGGGTTGCTGCTCGATGCCGCTGGAGATGACGAGTACGTACTGCGCGAAGGAGATGGACAAGGCATGGGAGGTCCCGGCGGCGTGGGGGTCCTGGCAGATCGATCGGGAAACGACGTTTACTACGCAGAACCCAGCGCAGCCAAGGCGGGACGCGCTGACTATCACTCCGCGGGGGAGGTGGCGGCGAACAATGCTCAGGGAGTGGGCAGCGGTCGGCGCGGCGATGGGTCTGACGGTCACTCTTGGGCTGGAGGACTTGGTGCACTACTCGACGTGGACGGAGACGACAAGTACACGGCGGGGAACTTCAGTCAGGGGTTGGGTTATTGGTACGGGACGGGTTTGCTGTGGGACGGCGGAGGAAACGACGAGTATGAAAGCGTGTACTTCACTCAAGGATCCGGTGCGCACTTCGCAATTGGCGCATTGATCGATGAAGGGGGTGACGACTCCCATGTGCTCGGGTTCACCGCGGGGGCTGCCTTTGGATTTGGTTGGGACGTGGTGAATGCCTTCTTGATCGATCGCGGAGCTGGTAACGATCGCTACGAGGCCAAGATCATTAGTGCGGGCTTGGCGCAGGTACGATCCAACGCCTTCTTCATCGACGAGGGCGGTGACGACGTCTACCTGTTGTCCGAGGGCACTCCAGGGTTTGGTGATGTCGACACGCGGGAGACGTACACCGTGCCCGGCCGTACCGCTGACTTCCCGTTTCGCCTGACCCAGGTGGGGGTCTTTTTGGACCTCGCTGGCAATGATCAATACTGGCGTCGCGGGAAGGTGGATGCGCCTCTCAGGCCCGATCAAGAGGCCAGTGATGGCAGCCAATGGAACTTGCGTGTGCGTGATGCCAAGCTCAAAGCCGCACCGAATGTCTCCTTTGGGGGAGACTTCGATGGGGCCCGGGCAGGCTTCTTGGATCCTTGGCCTGCACGCCGCTAAGCCTTCTCCCGGGGGGCGAATTGATGCCTCCGTCAATGAATTGTTCCCGCGTGTCGGAATGCCTCTGGTGCGGGCTACGTACGGCCGAGGAATCATTCCGATCCCTCTCCCATGAAGAACCTACTGATCCTGCTCGCTCTCGTTTTCGCGGGTTGCAAGAGCACTGACGACAGTGTGGCTTCCCTTTCCATTCCTGCCCAGGACCCTTCAGCGACGTTCCAAGAACCCGATCGTTCTTTCTGAAGTGAAGGCGAAAAGGAAGCGGAGGCCAGCAAGACATTCGGTCGCCCCAACGCAAGCCTGGAGTATTGGGCGGACGCGCGTGGGTTCAACACGATCAACATGACCGCCGGTGCGCCTTTGCCCTACGGCTGGAATTTGTGGGGCTTTGTGGACTTGAACTCCAGAGATGGGGGGAGCCGCGGTGACACGGAGACCTACTTCATGGAAGCTGACTTGACGCGTAAGTTATGGTCTTGGGGCGGCGTGGCCATCGAGCTCAACGA
>JBLIMI010000296.1:0-5386 GCA_047638655.1 Minisyncoccia bacterium
CGTGGGGTGCATGCCTGACCAGCGGTCGAGCAGCGGCTCCATGGTTGCCTATCGGAAGGCTTCCGGGAAACCCCAAGCCCAAAAACTCCCAGATTTACTCTAAAACTGACTGGGGGGAGTGTGGATTATGCGCTCTCGGGCGCTCGGAAGAGCTGAAACCACAGAGAGTTGCGCCCGGTCACCCTGGGGAGGAGGGCCTGGGCGCACGTGCGGAAGGGCCCAGATCCCACCCCTGACCCTCCCAGGCCTGGATTCTCTGGGGCTTGCCCGGACGCTTTCCACACTCACGCCAGGCAGTATTAGGAGAACCCCCCGGACGGGGTCCAGGGGGTTCTTAATTCCATTGAAGTCTGCGGGGCGCCGCCGCCCCTACTGCCCCTTCTGATCCTCCTCCAGAGGATCATCCATCAAAGCATCGACCTCCTCCTTCAGAACAGCACGGCGCCGCCGCAATTCCTGCTGGAGAATCGCCTCCTGGTCCGCTCGGGAGTGAACGATGGTGGGCTTCAAGAACACCATCAAGCTTCGCTTTTGAATGTTGTGTTGTTTGTGGCGGAACAGGTGCCCAAGCAGCGGGATTCGCCAGAGCCCAGGAACTCGGGTCTCCGACTCAGTTTCGGAGTCAGTGGTCAGGCCACCGATGACGGCTGTCTGGCCCGAGTCGAGCATCATCGTCGTGACGATGGTCGAGGCGCGAGTTCGCGGCAGGGCGATCGATCCCTCGAGGCCGGAGGCACCCAGAGTAAAGACGTCGAAGCCGGGAGGCGCGAGGGCGGAGCTGCCCGTTCCCGAGAGACTGGTCTCTTTGGGAATGACTTCCATCATGATGCGGTCACTGCCCGGAATGATGTTGGGGCGCAGCAGGAGCTGGAACCCAACCTCCACCGGGGAGTTCGAGGCTTCCGAAACGGAGAGCTGCAAGCCACCGGCTTGGCCCTGTTCAGACTTGGCCTCGGCGTAGCGAATGGTCTCGCCCACGAAGATCGTGGCAGCCCGGCCGTCGAGAGCGACAAGCTTGGGTGCCTGGATGACTTCAGACGATGTGTCGCGCTGCAACAATCGCAAAGTGGCGACCACCTGCGTGAAGTCGAGAGCTCCAAAAACCGTGGTCGGCACAAAGGTACCGCCATCGTTGTAGTTGGGACCGCCGGTGGGGTCGCTGGTGTAATAGGGTCCTTCGCCGGTATGGTTGCCAATTAGAAAGTCCTCGAATCCACCTGCACCCGGGTTGAACGGGAAAGTGATCGGTATGGCACCACCGGAGAGACTGGCGCTGGGACCCTCGTCACCGTAGTCAACGCCTAGATTGAGCAAGTCACCGTTGGTGGTGGTCACAAATTTGACATCGCAGAAGACCTGCAAGGGTTCGACGTCGAGGGAGTGAATGATCTGTCGAATTTGCTCATGGGCTTGCTGGGTATCACGAACGATGACCACATTTTGATCTTCGATGTAGTCCAGGTCGCCGGCGGTTGACAGAGCCTTGTCCAAGGCACGCAAAACAGTGAAGTGTTCGAACACATCTTCGCCGGGCGGAGTGGCCTGGCCTGCTATGAACTCAGACTTGATGACCGGGACGTAGGTGCTCCTGGGGCGCAGGTAACGCAACTGGTAACTAAGCGTCACCAGTTGATCCTGGAGCAATACGGGATCGACGACGCGCAACACGCCGCCTTTCTCTTCCACGACAGTGTAACCACGAGTCTTGGCCACGACTTCCAGGGCATCACGCCACGGCACGCCATTGAAGCTAACGGACAGGTTTCCAACCACCTCAGGGGCGATCACGATGTTCGCGCCGCTGATCTTGGCAATGTTCCCGATGATGTCGCGAATGTCGGCATCAGGGAATTGGAAGATCACCATGGGCGGCTTCGTTACGAGCAGAACGCCATTGCGGCGCTCTTCGATCACACAACCGGCCTTCTCGGCGGCGATGTCCAGCGCGACACGCCAGTGAACATCGGTCACCTGCAAGGAGCGCACGACAATCGTCGAAATCATCTCCTTATCAGTGTCAATGATCTCAATGTTGGCGCCAGAACGCTCACGCAGGTTTTGAACGATGTCCTCGAGGGTACGTTCCGCAAGGTTCATGGAAACCCGCGCCTCGCGATTCGCGATTTGGGCAGAGGCGCAAGGAAGGGCGGGGCTCAGAAGAACCAGGCCAAGCAAGAGAAATTTCTTCATCAGAATTAAAGAGTCCACGGAGGGAGGTTAGTTCGGTGCTCGAGACTTAGAAACGGCGGGCGAGCACCACGCCGCGGTAGATGAATTCGATCTCGTTGGTGCGAATCTCGTTGATAATCAAGTCGTGTTCGAGCATGTCCCCTACTGAGACGGAGTACCCGTTTATGTGTGCCACGGAGGGCGCGCCCTCCATGATCGAAATACCTCGAACGTCGAGATCAAAGTCCTCGAACTCGAGGACGATGCGCGCGACAAGTGCCTTGTGGCGCAGACGTTCGACGAATGGCTTGCGAATGGGATCGCTAGCGATGTAGTCCATTTGGCTCGAAACCAAGGCGTAGGCATCGAGGGCTAAATCAAATTCTTCGAAGTCGAAGTGTCGGTTCATGGCCTCGAGGACCTCGCGCAACTTCTCGACAGAAGGCCCAAGGGGCTCCTGGGCGTTGCCCATGGCGATGTAGAGTTCGCCCAGGGCGTCCACCACTTCGAGTTGGAACCGGCGTTGGGACGGCAAGTAGGTGATCGCACCTTCGGCCTCGACGCGGCGCACGCTCTCTTGGAGCATGGCCAACGCCTTCTCGAGGTCCGCCCGAGCCATCATCTCTTCGATCACATTTTGAGAGGCCTGAACTTCGGCGAAGATCAGGCTGACGTTCTCCATGTCCTTCACTAGGCCTTCCACGATCTCCATTTGCTCGGGGACCGTGAGGACGCTGCCACCCTCAACCGGAACTCGAGGATCCACGAACGGATCGCGACGGCCGCGGGCACCTCGGTAGGTGTAGCTGGCAAGCACCAGATCCTGACGCCGGCGATTGATCTCACCGACCATCAAGTTGCGCTTGCGGTCATAGCCCTCGATTTTGACCGTGGAGGCCTCGCTCGGGGGCTCATAAACGAATGTCTGGATGTCCAGATTGACCTTGTGCGAAGCAAGCCCAGTCTCTTCAACTTGCTCGCGCCGGGCAGCGGCCACCTTGAACAGGGGGATCCGCATGAAGCGCTTGTGAGTCTCCACCATGTTGAAGTACTCAAGCAGCTGGAAAGTGTCCGATTCGATGGTGAAGCTGTAGGTCACTTCATCGAATGCACTTTCCGATTCCTTCTTACCACGGCTCTGAGCGGGCTTCTTCTTGAAGCCGCGAATTTGCACACCTGACTCATCCGAAAAGCCCTGGATGACTCGCACCCAGTTGTTCATGTCTTCGTTGTCCGGCAGGATGTTGCTGATCACGACGGACATCTCGCGTTGGACGATGACCTCCCGTTCGAGTCCACTGGTGCCCTCGATCAGTTTCCGTGATTGCGCGATCTTGGTTCGCAACCCGTCGCTCTCGAGCCGCTTTTGGTCGAGAGTTCCAAAGATGGTGAAGATCAGATAGCCAAGTCCACCGGCGAGCAAGGCGCCGCCGCCGAGGATTCCGATCCAGACTGCTTTATGTTTCTTCACTTGGACTCCTCACTGGCTTTGAGCGACACGTTGAGGGGGAAGTCCCAGACGACGGCCGGGATCAAATCCTTGTCCTCAATGGACCCTGACCCCTCGGGAGGGGCGGGTTTATCGAAGTCGCTGATAAAGGGTGAGTCCTCGAGATCGTCGAGGAAGTTCGCCACCTGGCCAAACTGGTCGGAACCGGAGTGACCGTTGGCCTTGAGGCTACCGGTGGAGCCATTGCGTCCCCCGCTACCGTCCTGCTTGATGTTCATGCTGTCAAACCAGATCAAGTGGCGCTCTCCACCACCGCCGCGATTGACGACGTCCACTAACTCGTCGACCTTGCGCGTCCACGAGATTCGACTTTCATTGATTTCAGAGAGCGTCTCCTCACGCAGGGTGTGCTGCTTGCTTTCCGTGGAGAGTGACTCGTGATAGACGACCTGAGGCTTCAAGCCGTCATCTTCAGTCAGCAACACAGCTAGCTCGCTGTCGACTGCCGCGGTGACTCCATAACCAAGCCAACCAGCCCAGGCCGCCAGGGATGCGTTGATGGTGACGACAGTCGAAACTGCCAACATCATCTTGAAGGGAGTCCGCGCGGTGCGCTGGTACTCGTCGGGGAGTAGATTGATGCGAATCATAATGCGCGCACTCTCGATGCAAGGCCGACGGCGACCACCAATGTGGGAGCCCAAGCTTCCAGTTCTTCGACATTCACTCGACTCGCGTCGATGCGTATGCCTTCCAGGGGATTCCAGGTCCGCGCACGGCGCGCGGTCGCTTGTTCGATGTAACCTGCGACGCCGGGGGCGAGGACGCCTCCGCCAGAGAGCAGGATTTCTTGCACGGCAACACCGGCGTGGTGTTCGACGTAGTCGAGGGAGAGCGAAATCTCGCTCACCAAGTCTTCGAGCACAGGGGCGATGGCACTGTTGACCTCGGCTTCCTGGCTCTCGCTGGCGCGCTTGATGGCTTCAGCTTCGAAGCTCTCCACGGAGAGCCTGCGGGCGACCGCCTGCGTCATGTCGGCGCCACCGATGTTGATCTCGCGGCCGAAGCAAGTCTCGCCGCCGTAGAGGACGTTGATCGAGGTCCGGCTTGAACCAACGTCAACCAACGCGATCCCGCGCTTCTCTTCGTCGGAGTCCATTGGCATCACGCCACACAACTCCCAGGCATTGGCCAGCGCGAACAAATCGACATCAATCGCTTCGTGCTGCAACCCACGGCCTTGGACCAGCTGCGCTTGAGCTTCAATGGCGTCGGTCTTGCAGGCCGCGAGCAGAACCGTCATCTGATTCTCCTCGGCCCCATCTCCGTCAGCGACGGTGGGACTGGTGCCTGCGAGGCCTTGGCAGTCCATGACGACCTCGTCGAGCTCGAAGGGCAAGTACTTGTCCGTTTCGAAACGGATGGCTTGCTTCAACTCGGAATCCGACATGCGCACCATCGGGACGTAGCGCACACAAACGGATTCTCCCGCTACACTGGTCACCACCCGGTTGGAGCGAAAGCGGCCTTCGCGGAAGCAGGCCTCAATGGCCTCCTCATGATTACCATCCGGCGGAATCTCAATGCGAGAGAAACCGGTAACGACGGGCTCAGGTCCCTCCAAGGAGATCTCGATCGCCTTAACGACCGAACTCCCGAGGTCCAAACCTACGATGCTCTTGGATTTGCGAAACACAGTCTTTTCCGCCTCTGGGCTGGGATCTAGGAACCTCAGGCCGGTAAAACACCGACTCGAGCGATTCCTTG
>JBLIMI010000297.1:0-5317 GCA_047638655.1 Minisyncoccia bacterium
TCGTGCTCTTGCAAGCAACTCTGGAATTGGCGGAGGGCAACACGCTTGCGGTCCTCGAACGCTTGTTGGATCGAGGCGAGGCGGTCCGCCCGTTCTCCCTGCGCGGACAGAGCCGAGCCGCTGCACTGATCGGGGAAGCACACTTGCTGGAGGGGCACCCCGCACTGGCGCTGGCGTCCTTGAAAGAAGCGCGCCAACTTGCAGAACGCTGGGAAGTGAGGGTGGAAGCGGCGCACGCGAACACAAGTAGCGGCGCCGCCGTCCTTGGCGAGTGGCTTGGGCTCTCTGCTGTGGTGCTCGAAGCGCAAGCGCTCTCGGCACTGGGCCGCGAACTCGAGGCGGCTGTGCTGATCGAACGAGCCCATGGATTCCGCTGGCGCGAAGCCGCGCGAGCCGATCACCTGGGAATCTTCGCGGACGAAGCAACCCTTGGAACGGAAGACTTGAAGGCCTGGGCCGCCAACTACGAGTTGGGCCTGGTTACCTGGGTCCTGGGTGCCGACTCCGGACTCGCCATTCACGTCAGCGCGAGCGGCGTAGCCCGTTCCCACGCGGTTGAGCTCTCCCGGCGCGCTGTCGGTCGTGGTGTCCAACGCTTTCGGACTGCTGTGTTGCAAGGGTCATCGAGCCGTTCAGCCAGGCTGGGTCAGGAAATCGGAAACGCGCTCTTCCCCGAGACATTGGCGAGCGCACTGCAACAAAACGACACGACGGACGCGCGTGTCCTGCTCCTGCTCCATGGCGAGTTGGAACGCTTGCCCTTCGAGGCGCTTCCCGTCGGCCCGGCCTACCTAGACGATATCGCATGCCCCGTGGCCTTGCCTGAGCTGCCGAGCAAGCTCCCCGGATCGGCTCCCACTCAACCGTTCGCCTGGACCCTGCTTGGAAACCCCCTCGACAGAGACCAACTGGTGTTGCTGCCCGCCGCAGAAGAAGAGCTAGAGCAGTTGAGTGAACTGTTGCCTTCCGCTCGATTGTTCAGTGGCGAGCACCTCACACCCGGGAACTTCACCGAGGCTCTCAGCAGTGGAGGCGCCTTGCACGTGGCCACACACCTCGGAAAAGGTGCGAGTTGCGCCTCCCCGCGCTTCTCGGGCGTGCGGCTGCAACTCACAGCTGGAGACTCGCTCTGCGCAGAGACGATTGCACAGTGCGCGAGCCCGTCGCCACTGGTGGTGCTCGCCGCCTGCGAGTCCGCCGAGGGTCGACTTCTCGATTCAAGGGGCTTGCAAGGAGTCGCCCGGGCCTTCCTCGACAGCGGTGCGCGCAATTTACTTGTGACCCTCTGGCCCATTCGTGATGACGTGGCTGGCCAGGCTTCCCTGCTGTATCACCGCGCTCTGCTCGAAGGCAAGAGCCCCGCACGGGCGGCGCAAGCCATGCGTCAGTTACTTGCGCAATCCGGCGTCGAAGCAGCGGATTGGGCTGCCTTCCGCGCTCTCGGCCGCGAGTAGCCACCGGCACTGATGACCGTTCACGGTCGCCGATAGACCCGACTTCGCGCTTCCCGCATTCGGGTCACACCATGTGGAAAAGCTTTCCATTGCAGCAAGTGAGAGCTAAAGCACCTCGCGACTTCTTCCGATAGCTCAAGCACCACGGTGGGTCTTCCGCCGCGGTTCAAGAGGACGAAAGAGATCATGAGCACAGTGACACTTCTGGCTAGCATTGGAATCGCCTTGGCGCCCCAAACCTTCAACGTCTCCGTGGACTTCCCTGCGGCGGTGATGGAAACAGCCCGTGTCACTTTGCAAGTCGAAGAGACTCACTTCGCCGCCCGTAGCTACTCGGATGCTCCCCTCCTCATCGTCGTCGCAAGTGAAGATGGCAGCTCCAAGAGCGCCTTCTGGCTGCCCGCCGGCGCAGGCTACGTGGAGGACTTCGCCCGCGGAACTCTCCAGAGTTTGCAAATTGAAGTCCTCTCCATCGTTGATGGTGATTGGAGCTCGACCGGCTCGATCTACCTTGCTGACTTTCTTGCCCAAGAGAGCGACGAACTGCTCGTTCAAGATTGCGGCCACGTCCTGGCCCGCCTGGGTGAGAACGAGACCGTCACCGTGGTCAACTCATCCAATACCCTCATGCCCCAGGGGTTGAATTCGGCTTTGAAAGCCAACCGCGAACATCGCTCCGCCGTGATCAACGGCCGGGGCGGCACGGCCAGCCACTTCCACGTTCCCGTGCCCACTCCAACTGACAAACCGAAGGAAGACAAGCCCCCGCGCAAGCGCCACCGGCAACTTCCGCCGGTCTAGCCAGCCTAGCTTCACAGGCAATACCGAGCACTCAAAGAGTAGAACGGGTGGTCCACGCGAAACACGTGGGCTGCCCGTTCAACTTTTGTACCAGCGTTCGTAGAGATCCGGGCGGTCGTCCTTGATGCAGGGCACGCGCACACGGAAGTGTCGAGCCACTTGCAAGTCGATGTCAGCGCTGACGAGTCCTTGCTGTCCTTCTCCACTGGCCAAGATCTCGCCATAGGGTGAAACCACGAGGGAGTTGCCAGGGAACTCGAGCTTCTGCTGGCGGCGCCCGATCAAGGCCTCCCCGGTGCGATTGCAAGCGAGGACAAAACACTGGTTCTCCACGGCCCGCGCAATGCACAGCGCCTGCCAGTGAGCCGCGCGGGGTGAGGGCCACTGCGCGCTGATCAAGATCAGCTCCGCCCCTGCTCGAAAAGGCATGCGAAGGATTTCTGGAAAGCGTAGGTCGTAGCAAATCGCCCCGGAGACCTTGCACCCACGCAGCTCACTCACTCCCGGCGAGTCGGAACCCGGGACAAACGTCTCGTGTTCGGCGGTGGGCGTGAAGAGGTGCACTTTGTCGTAGGAAAAGATGGACGCTCCCCCATCGAAGATCTCCAACCGGTTCAAGAGCTGTGTTTGGCCCTCCGTTGCGTCCGCGAAGAGCGCACTCCCCCCAAGCGCGATCCCAAGTTCAGCACCTTTACCGTACAAGCGCTGCACAAGCTCGCGGTCTCTCTTGGCACTCTCGAAAGCGTCATCCCTGGCCGTCGGAAAAGAACTGGCCCACATCTCCGGCAACAGCACGAGCTCCACACCTCGCTCTGCCGCCAGCTCGAGCTGAGGCTCGACGAACGACCAGTTGACCTCGGGATCACTCGACACATCAAACTGCAGGGCGGCGACTCGCATGCCCCGAGTTGTAGTCCAACGGCCCAGCCCAGCCAATCGCGAGTGCCCTCGAATCGTAGAATCAAGTCCCCCCCGGCGGTCGTAAAGAGGGGCTGTGCGCAGGCCCTACTCCCACCAACAGACGACGCTTACCCTCGGTGGTTTCGCATCTTATGACCAAAGCTGGGGTCGAAATCCACATTCTGGCCAGTCAGTCCCGTAATGTAACGGGCCATGGGCGCCACAACCCTCATTTCCCTCGCCCAAGCCCTCGTGGTCGGCCGGCTTTGCCTATCCGCCCTGTCTCCCGGCTGGCCTGGAAATCACGACTCCCGCGAGGGTGGGGCTGTGCTCTGCGGGAGTTGGATGCTCGGAACGGCCGCCGTTGCTTTCGCGCCCTGGATCTGGCTCTGGGGCCCCCTGCTCCTGCTTCGGCTCGCCCTGCTTCCTGGCGGTTTGCGGCCCCGCTACGAGACCGAACGTAGGCCCGGATACCTGTGGTGGGCTAGCGCGACCCTTTGTCTCGGGAGTGGATTCCTCGGACCCGCCTGGTTCTGGCTCGCGCAGGCCATGTGCGCGGCGCTGTTCGTCGGCTACGGACTTCGGCACTGGCGCATGCGAGCAGACCGGCGCGCCAAGCTGCTCGGGGGACTAGCGCTCCTGGCTCCGTTGATCACTTTTCTTTGCACGCGATGACGGCCACCGCTCCCGCTCCGCTCACGGCAGACGAGTTAGCTCCCGTGCTCGCACGACTCGACTCGGGTGAGCCCTTCAAGTCCGTATTCGAATCCTTGTTGCTCAGCCTGGATCTCGAGCGCGCCGAACATCTTTCGTTGCTCATGCGCGAAGGCAGAGGGGCTTGGTTGCCCTTGCTACGTGGGGGCTCGGGGGAAGCTCTGTTCGTTGGCAATTGCTTCTCTGGGACGGTGCATGTACTCGCCGCCCTCGGTTTCCGTCCCCATCTGTTGGACGTCTCGAAGGAACGCATGCGCTTCGAGAGCCATCGATGCCAGGCCCTGACTGGCGTTCAATGCGAGAGCACATGGCTCGATCGCACGGGCCAGTTGCCTTTTGACACAGATCGTTTCGAGGTCGTCGTGCAGGAGGAAGGCCTGCCCAAACCTGCGGGAGGTTGGGGTACGCCTCTCTCGGAGTTGCGCCGGGTTTGTCGTGGAGAGCTTGTGATGACCGTCAACAACCGTCTGGGGTACAAGCGCTCCTTGGGTCGTCGAGGACGCTTCGTTGTGCCCACGGCCGGCCGCTTCATCACAGAATTCGTGGGATCCGTGGGCGGTGAACGCACCCTACATGGATACAAGAAAGACCTCCAATTTGACGATTGCGCTGCTCCCAGGACATTTTCCGTCTATCCCCACTCCACCGATTTCACCCACGTGGTCGCCATCAGCGAGGACGCGCCGCGGCTCCACATCGGGCCCAAGGAGCGTAAGAACAAGCTCAAGATGGCGGCCCAGGCTGTGGGACTGTTCCCGTGGCTGACGCCGTCCTTCGCCATCATCAGCACGGAGTCGCGTTTGCATGCGGCAAGCGAGCCACGCATCGAACGGGTCCTCTCTGAACTGGCCGAGATCAGCGGCGAGAGGCGCGGGGAGTTGGATGAGTGGATCGCCACCCGGGGCAATTGCGTGGTGGCCATGACGCGCCCCGCCAGCGGAGACCCTGAGGACGAGGAGGGTCGTTGGTGCATTCACATCGCGCTCTCACCTCACAAAGAACGGCAAGTGGAGTTGCACGATCAGGTCATTCGGGATCTTTGGGAACGGGGCCAGCCCGTCCCCGTTCCGGAGCCCATTTTTTGCGGCAAGCTGCAAGGCATCCAGCTCTCTTGCGAGAGAAGGCTGCCTGGCTTGACGGCACCGCAATGCTCCGGGCAAGCGCAGAGCATGCGGCGCCTGCTTGAGGACACGGTGAAGCACTTCGAAAAACTCGTGACCCGTGAAGCCAGGCCCATCGACGAACGCGCCTTCGCCCGTCACTTCGACTGGCGCTTCGAAATCGTGGCCGAGCACGCTGGCCGGGAGAGCACCCGCAAGGCATTGATGGCCTTGCGGGACGCCACACGCAAACAACTCCTGGGCGAGCCCATGCCCCTCGTTCTGCAGCACGCAGACCTGCGCAACAAGCACGTGCAGATCACTCCAGAGGGCAAGGTCTTGGGCTAC
>JBLIMI010000298.1:0-5316 GCA_047638655.1 Minisyncoccia bacterium
CACATCCGAGTTCGACCGCCCGGTGCGCCGCTGCGGTGTCGGTGGTGAAGAGCGGAACTCCGAGCCCACCTGCGAGAATCGTTACGCGCCCCTTGGCCAAGTGACGCAAAGCGCGGCGGCGAACGTACGGTTCCGCCACCGATCGCACTTCGAGGGCGGTCATGACCCGTGTCTCCACGCTTTCAGATTCGAGGGCATCCGAGAGCGCCAGCCCGTTGATGACCGTGCCGAGCATGCCCATGTAATCCGCACTGGCTCTTTCGGCCCCGAGCTCGGAGAACTCCGCCCCGCGCAGGATGTTGCCACCGCCGCAAACGATCGCGACTTCGACGCCGGTGGCCACCACCGCTTTGATCTGCCGTGAGAGCTCCCGGATCGTGGGCGGGTCGATGCCATGTCCAGTATCGGGGGACCCGAGTGCTTCTCCGGACAGCTTCAGCAAAATGCGCTGGTAAGTCATGAGCGTCAGGATACTGAGCTGAAGACCGAAACAGGAGTCTGGAGCCCCGGGAACTCTGCTTCCGGTCGAGATCCTATTTATTGGCGGCCACATTCTGTCGCCAAGCGAACAAACCCCGGCCGCGCCTGGGGCGTAGCCGGGGTTTGTCTGGAGTTGGAGCTCTTGCAGCGACGTCTCGCGCTGTGCTCGCCGAAGACTACTCGCCGATGTTGAAGCGGCCGTAGTCCGTGATGATCGACCCTTTGCCGATGGCATCCTCGATGGCTCTCTGAACGCTCTTGGAATCATCCATCACCCAAGCTTGCTCGCGCAAGCAAATGCCCGCGTAGAACTTGTTCAGCTTGCCCTGAATGATCTTGTCCTGGATGTCATCGGGCTTGCCCTTGACCTCTTCACGGTAGATCGCCACTTCGCGTTCGACGAGGTCGGCGTCAATTTCCTCGCGGCTCAGAGCCGTGGGCATCACGGCTGCCGCATGCATGCCGAGTTGCTTGAGCACCGCCTCGGTGTCCTCGCGTGAGGCCTCGGTCTTGATCGCGGACAGCACCCCCACTTTTTGGTTGTGGTGGATGTAGCCCCCAACGAAGCCACCGTCGGCGACCACGAGTTTGGCGCCCACGATCGACATGTTCTCGCCGAGCTTGCCGATCAGCGTAGTCAACGCTTCCTGAACAGTTCCGCCGCCGGCCCACTTCTGGCCAACGATCTCTTCCGCGTTTTCAGGGTTGTTGCTGAGGATGTGATCGCAAAGGTCCCCAAGGAACTTTTCAAAGTCTTCGGTGGCCGCCACGAAGTCAGTCTCACAAGCCAGCGCAATCATCGCGCCCTTGGTGCCCTCCGCGTTGATCTTCTGGAAGCATCGACCTTCGCCAGTGCTACGCCCCACCTTCTTGCCAGCGGACTTCAAGCCCATCTTGCGCAGGTGATCCTCGGCGGCGTCGAAGTCACCTCCGGACGCATCCAGAGCCTTCTTGCAGTCCATCATCGGTGCGCCAGTTTTCTCGCGCAGGGTCCGAACGTCAGCAGCAGAAATTGCCATGGTATCTAGTTCTGGTCTGGCCGAGTTGCCTCGGCGCATGGACGGCCTTAGACCGACACTTGGTGTTTGGGGTGCAGCCTGATCGTCCACAAGCGGTGGCCTCCGGCTCAAATGAAAAACGCGCTTCGCGGCACAGGCCACAAACCGTTAACTGGGAACGCGGCCCCAAACAGAACTGGGCCGCGCGCTTTGGTTCTCGTTGCGAGGGATTCCAAGGACCGTGGATTGCCCCACGGCCCGGGAGACCTCTTCGGACTAGGCCTTGTCGGCGCCGTCTTCTGTCGCAGAAGCCTTGGCTTCTTCCGGTGCAGGTGCAGCAGGTGCAGGTGCAGCAACTTCCGCCGGTGCAGCCTCGGCGGCAGCGGGTGCCTCCTCAGTGCTTGCGGTTTCAGTGCTTGCGGTTTCAGCGCTTGCTGTTTCGCCTTCGCCTTCTTTCTCCATCTTGACCAAGGTCGGGAGGGGACGAATCGCGCGGGTCGGGCGGGGACCGCCTTCGCGGTTGTCGGCACCATCGCTACGCTCGGCAGCGCCCACAGAAGCCATGCTATCGCGATGGTTCGCACCACCTTCTTCCACGGCCTCAGCAAGTTGTTCGATGAGCAAACGGACCGCCTTGAGGGCGTCGTCGTTTCCGGGGATCACGATGTCCACCTGGCTCGGATCGCAATCCGTGTCCAGCAGGCCAATCACGATCAAACCCATCTTGCGGGCTTCACGCACCGCGTTGTATTCCCGTGCCGGGTCGACCACGACCATGGCTCCAGGGATACCGTTCATCTCGCGAATACCGCCGAGGTTACGCGTAATCTTGCGACGTTCTCTGCGCAGGCTAGCGAGCACTTTCTTTGAGTACTGAGCCTGTGCGTTGGGATCTTCCTCCATCTGCTCGAGCTCCTCGAGTCGACGCAGGCGCATGCGGATCACCGAGTAGTTCGTCAGGGTGCCACCGATCCAACGTTCCGTCACGATCGGCATGCCCGTGCGCTCGCCGACCTCGGCGATCACACCTTTCACCTGGCGCTTGGTTCCGACCCAAAGGATCGAGGAGCCTTCTGCCGCCAAGTGATAGAGCACGTTCTGTGCTCGCAAGATCCCGCGCATGGTTTGGCGCAGGTCGATAATGTGAATCAGGCTCCGGCGACCGTAGATGTACGGGGCCATTTTCGGGTTCCAGCGCGAAACGCGGCAACCGAAGTGAACGCCTGAGTCGATGAGATCTTGTACTTTGACTGTCTCCATGGACGTCTTGTTTGAAAGCTGTGGTAGGGGTTGATACCTGCTCCGGGATCCTTGCTTTGCGTGGGGCCAGCAGGCCACCACAAACATTGAGCACGAATCGTTGGCACCGTCCGACGACCGGGTACTGTGCTTCGATGCTGCTCGAAGCTCACCCGTCAAGATCGCGTTCTTGGTTGGCACCGCCGGTTGAGGCGCGGCAAAAAAAAATGTCCCGTTAGCACGCTGGGGCTTCCCGGCGCACATCTGGGGCGAAGATTCTATCGGCGCTGTCCACCCACGCCAAGGCCCTTCGGGTAGGTTTTCTTGTGCTTTCGGCGGCCCCTAGAGCTTTTTGGGTGGTTGAGAAGATCGAGTTCTTCGGCCGATTCTTCCCTGATCAAGGGCGAATCGAGGCATCAGGGCCTCTCGCTCGGTAGACTTCAAGGGTCTCCTAGGCGCCTCTGCGCCCTTGGGGACCCTCTACACCATGATTCTCCTCTGTGACCATCGCGCCAGCGGCCTCAGCCAGGCCCTGCGCCCACTTCTGGGTGCGGGTTTTGAACTGGAGGCCACTGAAAACCTGCGGGAATCGAGAAATCGACTGCAAGCGGAGCCCTACGAGTTGCTGGTGATCGCCCCCTTGGTCAACGGTGGCACCAAGGAAATCGAGGAACTCTGGAGAGGAATCGGCGACGGACCTCCCCCGCCGATCCTGCTCGTGAGCGACCCCGCCGACCCCGGTGCGGCTCTCAAGAGCGCCGAAGCCCTGAACGGCCAGGTCTGGGATGTGGTCAGCGCCGACGCCCCGGTCGAAGAGTTCAAACTGCGCATGGAACGCTTGGTGAGCCATGCCTACCAACTCGCCGAACTGACAGATCTGCGCTACCGAGCCTCCCACGACGACCTGACGGAGTTGTTGCGGCCGCTCTACTTTCAGGCGCGGCTCGAAGAGTACTTCTCGGCGGCAGAACGGCACGGGTTGGACATGACCTTGCTGGTCATCGACCTCGACCGCTTCGGACAGATCAACAAGTTGTACGACCACACACGTGGCGACCTTGTGTTGGCTTCCGTCGCGCGTGTGATCCGCGATAGCTTGCGTACGGAGGATGTGGCCGGTCGCATTGGCGGTGACGAGTTTGCCATCCTGCTCCCGTACACCGGAGCCCTGGAAGGTGCGACGACCGTGCGCCGCCTGTGTCTCACCATCGAGTCGCTCTCCGAATCCTTGGCGACAGAGGGCATCGACTTCGTGCTCAGTGGCAGCATCGGTTTCGAGACCACCAATGGCCACGACATCGGCTCCCTGGAGGAATTGCGCCGCCATGCGGAAGCGGCCCTGCAACGGGCCAAGCGCGCCGGCGGCAATCGCGGCGTGTTCTACCGTTCCAAGGACAAGGGCGGCGAGCCCAGCTAGTCGTAGCCCTGCAAGCGCACCTAGTTCGCTTATTTAGCGCCGGAACTCTTCTCGAACTCTTCCTTGGAGAGAACGACTCGCAGCCAATTGGCACGGTCGCCAAGATGCAGATTGTCGGCCGTATCCACTTCCAACACCAGACGTTTCACCCCGGCGATGGAAACAGCAGGAATGCTCTGGGGGGCATCTGCTCCGTGAATCACGGCACTTTCCCAGAGCACGGTCTCGCCATTCAGAATGCGAAATATGACCGACCCGCGGGCCGCCAGAGGAATCACCTGGTCATCGATAGCCACGAATCCACGCAAATGATTCCAGCTTCCGTCGAGGCTGTATTCGATACGGCTAGGGCCGTGTACGCCCAAACCCCGGGTCCAGCGTTTGCCTCCGGCACGCAGGGGGGCGCCGGTCACGGAAAGGTCTTTACGCGCTGACCAAACCATGCCCAAGTTGTCGCCGAAGGGCGATGCGTCTTCCGACTTGGCGGGCTCGAGATCCGAGAGAAAGACAACTCCGGAGTCGGCGAAGAAGATCTCAGCAATCACTTCCAAGGGCAACCGAAAGCCGCGCCCCGAAGCCGTCACGAGGGACAGCCCGTCCGGACCCAGATCCTGCAGCCCCATGGGCAAGCGACTGCCATCCAAAAGGTCCACCACCACCTGCCCCAGATCCGAATTGGATCGGGTTTCATCGAAGACCTCCACAAAGAGGGCGGCCACTTCCAGCCAGGGGAATGTCTTGATGCCCAGGGCCGTGTCCATGGTGACCCCCTCGCGATCGAAGGTCTCGATGGCCCCATCGATGCGGTCCAAACCGGGGCCACTGCGACGGTAGAGTCGGTCCCCTTCGGGAGCCGGCCCCACGGGCTCGGTCCATGCGGCGGGAAAGCGACCGGGCAAGCGCAGACTAGAAAACTCCTCGAGAGAGAGGCGCAACAACGCTCCCCCCATCAGACGTACGTCGAGGAATTCGCCATCGCCGCCCTGCAGATCTCCGATGGCATGTCCCCCGGCCACCAATTCCACCCGCACCTGATTTTCGGGAGTCCCACTGCCAGCCGATCCTGCGGGGGATTCGAAGCGCAGGAAGGCGGGCTTCGATTCGAGCATCGCGGCCAGACTGACGGCCTCGAGATCCAGTCGGGTTTGCCGCCCCCCGCTGCTCTCGAGCACGGCGGTCGGC
>JBLIMI010000299.1:0-5308 GCA_047638655.1 Minisyncoccia bacterium
GCACCTGATGGTCAGCGACAAGCGGGCCTTGCGTAACAGAGTGAATCTTTGACGTTCGCGCCCTAAGTTTGTGAGGCCTGTAGGAACGACTGCCATGCACATGGATCCCCTCTTGCCGATGCTCGTCGCGAGCATCGCCCTGGTTCTCCTGGTCGCCGCCCTGGCGAAGCGGGCGCGGCTTCCCCATGTGGTGAGTTACCTCGCCGTGGGCATTCTGCTCGGCCCCTCGGGGCTGCACCTCTTCCAGGACGAGGTTTCCATCAGACGCCTGGGAGAGTTCGGAGTCATCCTTTTGCTGTTCTTCGCCGGCATGGAGGTGAACCTTCCAAAACTGGTGACGGGCTGGAAGATCTCGATCCTGGGGACAATTTTGCAGGTGCTGGTTAGCCTCGGCGTTGTCGCTCTACTCGGTTGGTCCTTGGATTGGCCCATGCCACGCATTGTCCTGTTCGGATTCGCGATCAGCTTGAGCAGTACGGCTCTTGTGATCTCGATGTTGCGTCAATGGGGTGAGATGGAAACGCCCTCGGGCATCGATGCGCTCGGGATCTTACTCGTGCAGGACGTAGCCGTCGTCGGGATGTTGATCGTGCTCGGAATGATGTCTGGCGAAACCCCCCAGATGAGCACGCTTCTGCTGCAACTGGCCGGGGCCGTAGGCATCCTGGTCATCATCGTGCCCCTGGCCCGGGGCGCGCAAGTGTGGCTCCCCTTTGGGGAGGTTCTGCGTAGCGATCACGAGTTGCAGGTTTTTGCCGCCTTCGGCTTGTGCTTCGGCTTGGCCTGGATCACGGCTCTGCTCAGCCTCTCCAGCGCTCTGGGCGCCTTCGTCGCGGGCCTAGTCGTCGCGGCGGCCCGCGAGACCGACTGGGTCCATCGAAGTCTCGAGCCCTATCGAGTGCTGCTGGTGGCTACCTTCTTCGTCTCTGTCGGGATGATGCTGCCCCTGGATGAGCTTGCCGAGCACTGGGTCGCACTAATCGCGGTCGTCCTCGCCGCGTTCGCCACGAACACCTTGATCAATGCCGCGATCTTGCGTGGCTTGGGGCGAAGCTGGCGCACCAGCTTCTACGTTGGGGCACTGCTCTCGCAGATCGGCGAGTTCAGCTTCGTGCTGGCCGCAGTCGGCCTTCAAGCCGACGTGATCACGCTCACCACCTATCAATTGGTCATTGGCGTCATCGCCGGAACCTTGCTCTTGGGCCCGGCCTGGGTTGCGCTCTGGCGTCCCTTCCGAGGCCCGTCCGCTCGCTCAGACCTGGAGATCGCGACCTAGCCCATGCCAAGGGATGGCCTCTGCCAAGTCCGAGGCCGACACGACCCCAAACGTCTCCGACTGAATTCCGGCTGGGATCCTCGCTTCGTTCGGCATTCTCTGCGCGAACGTCCCGTCCGCGACAAAAAGTACCATGGAAATACTAACTTGGATTGGTGTGGGAGTGTGTTTGTTGCACTCCGCGACCTTCTCCGGCTTGAACTTGGCCCTGCTGGGCTTGAGTCGGCTTAACCTTGAAGTGATCGCTGAAGGTGGCAACCCGGCAGCCAAGCGGGTGATCGACCTCCGGCGTGACTCCAATTTCCTGCTGACGACAATCCTGTGGGGCAACGTCGCGGCCAACGTCCTTCTGACGCTCTTGACGGACTCGGTTCTGACAGGGGCCTATGCGTTCATGTTCTCGACCTTCGGGATCACGTTCTTCGGGGAGATTCTGCCCCAAGCTTGGTTCTCGAGGAACGCGATCACGATGGGCTCGACCTTGGCCCCGGTTATCCGTGTGTACCAATGGATTCTCTGGCCGGTCGCCAAACCATCGGCCTGGATGCTGGATCGTTGGCTAGGACCGGAGGGAATCACTTACCTGCGGGAGCATGATCTTCGACGGGTGATCTCGAAACACATGGAGGCCGCGGAGTCCGACTTGCGCATCCACGAGGGGCGCGGGGTCTTGAACTTCCTCGCGCTCGACGACTTGCCCCTGGGAGAGGAAGGCGAGTTGGTCGATCCGGACTCCATCATCACCTTGCCCGTTCAGGTCGATCTGCCGATCCTGCCCCCCTTCAAACCCAAGGCCGACGATCCGTTCATCCAGCAAGTCCATCGCTCCGGACACAAATGGGTGATCCTCTGCGGCGAAGACGAACAGCCGCTCTTGGTGTTGGACTCGGACGATTTCCTGCGTAGCGCCTTCTTGGATGGCGCGGACTTTCATCCCTACCGCGCCTGCCACCGACCCGTGGTGGTGCGGAATCCGGAGATAGCCGTGGGTCGCGTGCTGCGCAAGCTGAGCGTGACGGCGGAGGATCCGGAGGACGACGTCATCGATCGCGACCTGATCCTGCTCTGGACGCCGGAGCAACGGCGCGTCATCACGGGTGCGGACCTACTCGGTTACCTGATGCGAGGCATCGTCCCGGCGTCCGCCCGTGAAGACCGCTAGGCGTCCGGCGCTGATACCGCGGTGTTGCTGAGTTCGACGGGAAGAGGCCCCGTTGCACTGCCGGCATAGAGCGTTCGATGGGGGAAGGGGATTTCGATGCCTTCCTCGTCGAAGCGGCGCTTGACCGCGCTCGAAATCCTGTTGCGCAGCTCGAGGTACTTCTCTCGTGACGCCCACACGGAGAGTTGCAGGTTGATGGAGGAGTCCCCAAAGTTCTGGAAAATGATCAGGGGCGTGGGTTCCTCCAGACACAGGGGGTCGTCGTCTGCGATCTTCAGGAGCATCAGCCGTACGCGCTCGATGTCCTCCTTGTAGGCAATGCCAATCTGCAAGTCGTAGCGCCGAATCGGAAAGCGCGAGAGCGTGCGCACCTCGGACTTGATCACGGACTCATTCGGGATCCGAACGAAGATGTTGTCGAAGGTCCGCAAGTGAATCGCCAACAGATCGATTGAGAGGACTTCGCCCGTGGTTCCGTTGATCTGGATGACGTCGCCAACCGAGAAAGGTCGCTCGCCTAGCAGAAACAGTCCGCTGATGATGTTGGAGGCAGATGTCTGAGATGCGAAGCCCACCGCGACGGTCAGGACGCCCGCGGCGCCCAGAACGACCCCCAGGCTGAAGCTCAGTTGGTGGAGTGCCAAGGCAAGGCTTACCAGCAAGCCCGCGTAGAGGATTCCTCGCCGGAGCAGCATCCCTGTCTGCTTGCTGACATGCTCGCTTACATAGGCGGCAATTCGAATGGAGAGGATCTTGGAGATGCCCCACCCCAGCACGAAAATGACCGCTGCGCTGATCCAATCGAGTGTCGAGATCTGCTCGTACCACGGAGGATTCTCTTCACCCACCAGGGCCAGGCTGGCCGACAAGAATTGCGCGCTGAGGACCATCAGTAACCGCTGTCAAACAGGCCACCGAACACGAGCGAACCGAAGCTTCGTCCGAGTTCTGCACGCGGAGGCGACACGAGCATCCCACCGCCGCCCCTGCCAGGCGCCCCCTTGCTCAGGGTGACTTGCGCCAATCCACCGCCCTCCTCCTTCTTGAGGGAGACGTGTTGTGTCCAGAGGGACCCCGCGGGTGTGGCGAAAAGCGAGAGTTGGGGAACGGGTAGGGACAGCCGCTTGATGGTGAGCATTTCGCTCGCCGCGTTCTCCACGGTCAAGCAAGTGACGGCGCGGTGAGGCCGCTGGGGTAGGTTCTCGAGGTGGCGCCCCAGGTGGGTCTTCGTCGCGTAGCTGAGTTCTCCGCGGGTGTTCGTGCCGAACCACGTGTCCGAGGGGCGGACGCAGGGCAATTCCGTGAGATCCATTTTGCCGCTGTGGAGCGATACCCAAAGCGGTGTGCTGACGAATAGCTCTACCTTTTGACCGGGTGGGATGAAGAAGGGGACCGCGGGCCTCACCACCACAGGGCGGTCTGCCAATAGGGGGCGGAGTTCGATGTCAGGGTCGGTAGACGTGCAGCCAAAGCGGCCTGCTTCGTCCGGCCGCGTGGCCGCCGACGCCCGATCGTCAACAGGCACATGAATCTCAAGCGAGCTCTCGAGGATGTCGTCGCTGCGCTCGAATCCGTAACGCCAATCGAGCGCCGTCCGCCGCAACCAAAGGCTGAGCGGGCCGATTCGCCAGTGGCCGAGGGCGCCTTGCTCCAGTTCGTACTTGCCCCACCAGGCCCTTCGATTCGTCAAGACTTCGGCGCTCATGAGTTAGGTATACGTCTCGGATAGCGCATCGACAAGGCCCCAGGAGTGCGGGAGGGTTCCTGTGGAGGCTATAGTAGGACAGAATTGTTCGCAACGGCCCGCTGATCAAAGCGCGCCCGACCTCTTTCAGCCTTACCCCAACGACCGAGTGCCCCTCATGTTCGATATCTCCGCGGTCCGCAAACTCTACGCCGGCTTCCAAGGGACCCATGCCACCGCGCGACGTCGCCTGGGTCGTCCCATCACGCTAGCGGAGAAGATCCTCTTCAGTCACCTCACCGACCCCGAGGGGCAGGACTTTGAACGCGGCAAGAGCTACTTGCAACTCAACCCCGATCGGGTGGCTCTACAGGATGCGACAGCACAAATGGCGCTCCTCCAATTCATGTTGGCGGGTCGTGACAAGGTCGCCGTGCCTTCCACGATCCACTGCGATCACCTGATTCGCGCACACGTGGGAGCGAAACAAGATTTGCAGACCGCCGTGGGTGAGAACGCGGAGGTCTACGAATTCCTGCACTCGGCGGGTGAACGCTACGGCCTGGGCTTCTGGAAGCCGGGGTCCGGCATCATTCACCAGGTCGTGCTGGAGAACTACGCGGCCCCTGGAACTCTCATGATCGGAACCGACAGTCACACTCCCAACGCGGGAGGTCTGGGCATGTTGGCGGTGGGAGTCGGCGGTGCCGACGCGGTGGACGTGATGGTTGGAATGCCATGGGAACTGCTCTGCCCAAAAATGATCGGTGTCAAGCTCACCGGCTCACTCTCTGGCTGGACCAGCGCGAAGGACATCATTCTGAAGGTGGCCGAGATCTTGACGGTCAAGGGCGGTACGAACGCCATCGTCGAGTACTTCGGTCCCGGAGCGGCCGGCGTCTCCTGTACTGGGAAGGCCACGGTCACGAACATGGGCGCGGAGATTGGCGCGACCACCAGCGTCTGGAACTTTGACGAGTCCATGGCCCTGTATCTCGAAGCCACCGAACGGGTCGAGGCCGCGGCCCTGGCGCGCGAGCACGCTCACGAGTTGCAGTCCGATCCCGAGTGCCACGCGGATCCTGAGGCTTACTACGACCAGGTGATCGAGATCGACTTGAGCAAGTTAGAACCGGCCCTGGTCGGACCGTTCACGCCGGATCTCGCCCATCCGATCAGTCGCATG
>JBLIMI010000300.1:0-5302 GCA_047638655.1 Minisyncoccia bacterium
CAGCATGGAGTACAACCAAGTGGCCCAATGGGTACGGCCCGTGGTGCACTGGAGCTTCTGGCTTCAATGGCTAACGACCGGGATCGACCCCCTCCCCTTTCGGCTCTTCAATCTACTTCTGCACGGTGCCAACTGCGTTTTGGTTGCCTGGCTCGCGGGCGTCCTGATTGAGAATCGCCGGGCTGGGATGATTGCAGGCACCGGGTTCGCTTTGCTTCCGATTCACCCGGAGGCCGTAACGTGGATCGCCGGGCGATCCGACCTTCTGAGCACTTTGGGTGTGTTGTGGGCACTACTCGCCTGGACGCGTTGTTGCTGCGAAGGAGGTCGTTGGCGCCATGCAGTGCTGGCCGGTGCTGGTCTCGCTCTTGCCGTGCTCTCAAAGGAGATGGGAGTGGTCACGATCGCCTTGATCTTCGTGCTCTCCCTCTCGTTCTTCCGATCTTCGCTCAGGCGCCAACGTGCTGGCCTCCTGCTGTTCGTGGTGCTTAGCGCTCTATACCTCGTCCTACGCGTTCAACTTCTGGGGGGAATCGGTGGGTCCCACACTGATGCAGGCGAGACGCTCCAAACCGGATTGGAGCCCCGACATGCAATGCTCTTCGCGAGCAAAGCGATTCGTTTCATGATCTCTCCGGTCCACGAAATGTTCCACACCAGCACTGGAGCCGTGCTGTACAAAATTGCGTTGTACAGTTGGATAGCGCTCACGGCACTCGCACTGCTAAGTCGCGAACGTCTGCGTGTCCTACGCCTCGGTCTGCCGCTCGCGCTGATGCTTGTGATCTCGTTGGCACCTGTCGCCAATTGGGCCTTCATCAACCCAGACTTCCGCAGCACGCGTTACCTCTACCTGCCCTCGGTCTTCACCTGCATTGCTCTGGGAGTTTTGGCCACGAGGGTCGGACGCTCCAACACGGCGAGCCGCTCGCGCACGCAGTTGCCAGTTCTCTGCTTGGGCGTCCTAGCGATTTGGGCGGTCTGGAGTCATCAACTGGTCGTTGTCAATCGCACTTGGAATACGGCGGGTCAGCAGACTCGGAGCTTACTCGAGACCATGCCAGAGCTTAGACGCCGCCCGAAGCACATCATCGCCGGCTTGCCCCGCTCCGTGAATGGAGCCTTCGTGTACCGCAACGGCTATCGTCAAGCAGTAGAGCTCTTCGTGGGTGAAGGATTGACCCTCCACCTCCTGAAACCTGACGAGTGGGAAGACATGCGCCAACAAGTCCTCGCCGGCGAGTTGGACCGCAGCCCCCGACACTTCCTGCGCTGGGATGAGCATCTCGGTTGGACAGAGGAGCCCTGGGTGGAGCCCGTGGTACCTGAGGTCACTCGCTGACGCCGACGCAAACGAACCCAACCGCGCTGCGTCGCAAACTGCAAAGTCACGCCGCCTGGACCAACCCGTCAGGATCTACTTCAGGCTCTGAAGGGAAGGCCCAGCCGCCCGGTAGTCCGTAGCCCACTTCGTCAATACGGGTCCGGGGCAATTGGTTGCCTTGAAAAAATTGTGGCTAAAGACCTCATTTGCTGGGATCTGAAATCTGCTCCTGAGCTCGGATAGAAGCAGTGTCAGAGTTTCCAGCGAAGCACGACTTGGAGGGTCAGCCACATAGTTCCCAATGAAGCAAACACCGATGTTCTGCATGTTGTTTTCTCCACCAGCATGGGCCCCCATGAACTCAAGGCTTCGGGCGTCGATGAGGCGGCCAACAGAGTCGATGAGGAAGTGATACCCGATGTCGCCCCAGTCCAATTCACCCATGTGCTCTTCCTGAACAGCGCGCGAGGCTGCGAACGTCGAAGCGAGAGAGCCGTCTAGAGGAGTCCCACGAATATCGGCTGTGTGATGCAACGTGATCTTCGTGTAGCCCCCTTGACTCACCTTTATGCGGGAAACCACCGGCTCCTTCGCTCCCCAGTTTGCCCGCGAGATTCGCTCCAGTTCTCCGAGCGGCTCCGGCAACATGAATCGCTGACTCGCAACAGACGCGGGAGCTGAACTCTCAATTGCCGGCTCCGCTGCCCCGGAGTCCACGACTGCAAGCACTTCGTTCCCGAGAACCGGGAAGTTCCCGCCCTCCGACCCAGGAGTCTTTTGCACCCACTGCATCGCCATGACGAAGGCCCCGGCGAGCACGACGGATGAAACCAGAGTTCCAACCAAGACAAATGGAATCGGCCTCTCCTTTGCAAACTTGGAGACTCGGCGGGCAAGGCTCGGCCGCTTGGCACGGATGGGGCGACTCGCCAGGAAAGCCCGCAGGTCCTCCGCAAGCTCAGACATGAGTTGGTAGCGGCGTCCTGGTGCCTTCTCCAGCGCCTTGGAACAAATGGTCGCTAATTCTCTCGGGCAGCCAGAGCGAACCCGATTGAGATTGGGGGGCTCAAAGGTGACGATCCGCTCAGCAATTTGATGAGTTGTTTCCCCTTCAAAGGGTCTGCGCAGTGCGAGCATTTCATAGAGCACCACACCTAGGCTGAACACGTCCGTCCGGTGATCCAACCCCATTCGCTTGGCAGTCACCTGCTCGGGGCTCATGTACGACCATGTGCCCAACAATTCGCCGCTGTTGGATGCGAAGGAATCGTCATGCACCCTTGCTAGTCCAAAGTCCGTCAGCTTGGGTCGGTCGTCCGATGCGATCAGAATATTACGCGGCTTGACATCCCGGTGAATCACACCCGCTTCATGGGCTGCCTGAAGGCCGTCTGCAAGTTGCGCAATGAACTCTGCAACATGCCGAGAGTATCCGGTAGGCAACTTGCCGGATGTACGAACCTCTTCAAGGAAGTCGCTGAGCGTCCACGAACCGTCAACAAGCTCTTGAGCTATCCAGCTCAAGCCAAGGTCTTCGCCGTGTGCCAAGGTGGTGACCAGGTTTGGATGGACCAAGCGGGCGCCGGCCCGGGCCTCCCGCACAAACAGATCCAACGCTCGTCGATCGAGGCGCTCAGGAAGAACAAACTTCAGAGCGACCTTGCGCCTTAGACTTGTGTCCTGCGCCTCCCAGACCTGACCCATTCCTCCACGGGCCAAGAAGCGAATCAGAACAAACGGCCCCACCTGCATTCCCTCCTTGGGAGTGCCATTCGCAAGCGAGGGATCAGGCCCAAGCGGAAGCGGGTCGGAGGCGCTGCGCTGGAACACTCGCGCCGTGGGCGCTGTTGGAGACTCCGCGCTGCGCTGTTCCGACCCATGAAGGTCCACCACGATCGAACGCAGTGCGACCAACGCAACGGGATCTCGCCTCAGTTCTACTTGTTGCTCTGCCCAGAGATCGTAGGCCCGGGGACTGCCATCGCTGTGAGTGGCTAGAAAACGCTCCAGCAGATCCTCCTGCACCCGATTCACTGCCGATCCCTTCATGCTCACGAGGATACTCGAATTCGCTCCCGAGGGCTCGATTCAGAGAGCGGGAGGGCGAGAATCCATCTGCTCCAGGCCGACTACTCGGGTGCACCCGTCAACACCCATGGCGCCCAGGCACGCAGCGGCGCCCCCTGGTCCCGAAGCGCACGCTTGGCGTTCCAGAGGGCCTGCGCCTTGCCTTCTTCCCCCAGCCACATCCGATCATAGAACTCTGTCATCAATCGTTGTGTCCAGTCGTCATCCACCATCCACAACGAGGTCATGGCCGTACCCACACCGGCCGAGTGCAAGGCTCCCTGAAGCGAATGAATCCCCTGGCCGGGGCGGCTGTCGCCGACGTTGGTTTGGCATGCAGACAGCACAGCCAACTCGCAGCCTGACAGATCTAGCCCTGCAATTTCTTCGGCTGTCAGAATCCCGGGAACAGAGCCCGTCGAGTCCATTCTTGAATTCGCACCAGCGAGCGCCAGCCCACAGAGCGTCAAGGGCGCCATTCCCCTCACGACCTGCGCGCTTTGATCAGAGTCCCAGTTGACGGCTGCTTCAACACCATCTCCCCAGGCCCGCACCTCGCTGCCGGCAAAGTACCCGTGCGTTGCCAAGTGAAAATAACGAGCAACTGGAGCCAGTTCGCAGACAGCCTGCCGGGTCGCATTAGGACCAACCAGGAGGGAAGCGGCGGAGCCGAACTGTTGTTCAAAGGCTTCACCGAGCCGCTTCGACTCGGTCAGCGTTCCGGGCAGGAAATTGAAGAGCTTTGCACCTCCGCGAGACGTCAAATTGACGGGCGCTGCCGCCACCGTCGCCTCGAGCAGATCGGACTCCACCTCGGCATCAAAGTCCACACCTCCAATGACGAGAAACGCGGGGGGACGTGAACTCAACTCAACGCGACTGAGCAAGCGAGCGAAGGACACCTCGTTGTAGATGCGGAGGTGGTCCCCCACGACTCCATCCCCCATTGGCAAAGCGTCAAGAGGGACCAAGTGCAGAAAACTATCAACGCACACATGCAGGGCAGTCACGTCGCCGACTGCAACAAGGATAGGGTCCAGGATTCGCTCACGCAGGTCCGCCCCGGCCTCTCGTGCTCCATCCTCTGGATTCACTTGCGGCGCCCGCAAGCTGACCCCGCGACCAGAGCCACTTCCAATGGCGGTACGCCACTTCTCTGTTGCCGCCGCGATAGGTTCGAGCGCACCCAGGTCGATGCGTTGCAACGATCCGTCCGCTCCAACCACAAATGCAGTCATCCAGGAGTTGGTTTCACCCGAAGCAAGCACGCGCTCGTAGGCACGGTACCCAACGGCGGCGGTCCGTTCTGGCAGTTGCGCACCGAGGCTCGATGCATCAATACTCGGGCTGCCAAAGCCAGAACTCACCATCGATTGTCGCAATCTGGCCATGACGCGGTCGCGCTCTAGAACCGCCTCAGCAATCTGCTGGGAAGTGGAACGGCGGCTCGCATCGATCGCCCCTAGTGAGGCCGCCATGCCGTTGACCTTCTCTCTCAACCGGAACGCTTCCTGTCGTAGGTCCTCGACGCTCGCCTCGAGCCCACCCGCAGGAACTTGAAGACCCCCTCCAGTGAGCGCCCGAATCTCTTCCACGAGAGAGAAGAGGGCAGGGTCATGTTCGTTCCGCAGCTCAGACTTCAGCTCGCAGAGCGAGAGCCAGATCGAAACAGATGTCGACAAGCCCGTGGCGGACTCCCACGCTAGCCTGGGGGGCAAGACGATGAGCCCTTCCAACCACGCGCGCTCCCCCGCAAGTGCATCGTCAACCAGGGTACTCAACTCTCCTTCACTGTGTGCTTCCTCGGACGAAGCCATTGCGAAGACAAATGTCCGGTAGATTTTACGCCTAAAGAAATTATCTCCGGGATAGCCATCCTTGCAAAGGGCAATCAGATCCTCACCTATTGAC
>JBLIMI010000301.1:0-5300 GCA_047638655.1 Minisyncoccia bacterium
CCGCTGCACATTCCCCCAGAAGGCGCCACCCAAACGGTTGGAACAACTTCTCCAAAATCTTTGGGCCTTACCTACTGCGTCCAATGGAAAGGGCGCGCCCAGCCCTCCTACACCCTCTTCTTGCTCCAGCCCAAGCTCCGGCAGAAAGGTCTTCAAAGGGCCATGGCCCTTGGCCAGCTACATCCGGACCAGAAGCGCTTGGCGCCTGCCCATCAGATGTTCAGGCACGCACACAATTGGCTCCTGAGATTGGTATGCCGCAATTGATCACACTCATGGGACTTGGCCTGATGGGCTCATGAGTTGATCCGGTTAGAGCATTGAAACAGGGTCAACGTCGATACCCACTCGGGGCCGCGCATGCTCCTGGGAGAATTGCAACAGGATCGAACGCGCTTTCGAGAGACCACTGTTCCACTCGGGGGCTTTGATCAAGAAGTGTTGCCGGAAGCGTCCGCGCAATTGAGCGATGGCCGCAGGCGCCGGTCCCAAAATCATGGCGTCATCCATCCCGACATGGGAACGCAAGATATCTACGCAAGCCTGGGCAGCTTCCGCCACGAGAGCCTCGTCCTTGTCTTCGAACACGACGCGTATGAGCCTGCCATGGGGCGGATAGCCAAGCTCCTCACGTAGCACGATCTCACCTTTCGCAAACGATTCGAAGTCGTGGCTAGCGGCTTGAACAATGGCAGGGTGATCGGGGTTCTTTGTCTGAACGATGATGTGACCACGCGCTTTTCCGCGCCCAGCGCGACCCGACACTTGGGCCAGCAACTGAAACGTGCGTTCCGCCGCCCGGAAGTCGGGCAAGTGCAGTGCATTGTCCGCTGCCACCACCCCCACCAAGGTCACGTTCGGGAAGTCCAGCCCTTTGGCGATCATTTGGGTACCCACCAACACGTCCACCTTGCCTTCTCCGAAAGCTCCCAGGACACGCTCGTAATCTTCCGGACGACGCATGGTGTCGGAATCCATCCGCTCGACACGGGCTTCGGGCAACAGGGCTGCGAGGGATTCTTCCACGCGCTCGCTACCCAGACCGAGGTACTTCAAGCCGGGCTTCGTACAAGCGGGGCAGGCGGTCGGAGGCGCCGTTTCTTCGCAGCAGGAGTGACAGACCGCGCGGCGAATCCGGCGGTGAAAGGTCAAAGCAACATCGCATTGCGCGCAAGACACCGTCTCGTGACACCCCGGGCACCAGAGCACTGGTGAGAAACCGCGGCGGTTGAGAAACAGGATCGACTGTTGATTCTTCTCCAAGCGGTCTTTAAGGAGCTGTTCCAATCTCAGGGAGAACAGCCGGGGTCCATCGGCAATTCCTTTCTCCTGGCACATGTCAATCACTTCCACAGGGGGCAATTTCCCTCCCCCCATGCGTTCCGAGAGCAGCAAGAGTCGGTAACGCCCCTCGCGAGCGTTCTGCCATGTTTCCAGAGATGGGGTAGCCGAACCCAGAACGCAAACCGCATCCGACTTGTTCGCGCGCACCACAGCCACGTCGCGAGCGGAGTAACGAGGACTGTTGCCCTGCTTGAAAGAGGGCTCGTGTTCTTCGTCAACGACAACAACGCCCAAGTCTTGCACCGGCGCGAAGATCGCTGATCGAGCTCCAACCACAACTTTCAATTCGCCGCGCCGTACCTGTTTCCAAGTGTGCAGGCGCTGCGCGTCTGTCATGCGCGAATGCAAGACGGCCACATCGCCAAATCGCGAGCGGAACCATCCGACGGTTTGGGGCGTCAAGGCGATTTCAGGCACCAATACAATCGCGCCGCGCCCAACAGCCAAGGCACGCTCGATAACCTGCAGGTAGACCTCCGTCTTGCCGCTGCCGGTCACGCCCTGCAACAAGAAGGTCTGGGCACGGCGAGCCTCGACCTCGCTGGCCATGGCTTCGATCGCTGCGGCCTGGCCAGCGCTCAAGGAATCAGGACGTTTCCTTTCGACCTGGGAACCCTGCAGTGGGTCCGGCGAACTCTCTACCTTGTCGATCGTGACCCACTCGCGCCGTTCCAGTGATCGCGCCGGGGCGTCAGAGACATTGAGCTGCCTTGTAATCTCGCGTAGCTCGACTGGCACGCCAATCTCGATCAAGGTGCGCAACAAGCGGTGTTGCTTCGGGAAGCGGTCCAGAATCTCATCCAACTGAATGGCGCCGATTCCTTCACGAGCGCTGATCACGAGCTTCTTTCGCGTACCACGTTCTCGCTTGAGCGAGGCAGGCAGCACGGCACCAAGCGCTTCGCCCCAAGAACAGGCGTAGTATCCGGCGATCCAGCGAGTCAGATCCAGCAGAGCCTTGTCCACCACGGGTTCGTCGTCGAGCAACGAGTGGACCTTGCGAATCCTCTTTGGCTCGAGATCACAATCGTCGCTAAGCCCAACCACCACACCAACCTCGCGCCGCGGACCAAAAGGAACGGCCACGCGCATTCCCACCTGGACGATTCCTTTTAGATCAGGAGTCAAGGCATAGGTGAACTCTACCCGCAGGGGCTTTTGAAGCGCGACCTGTACATACCCAGCCCCATTCACCGACGCAGCTTCTGCTCCGGGAAAGAGGGAATCAGATCCTTGGGACTCAGCGGGCACTTGCGGAGAAAGCGCGACGCCTCAGGCGCACGAACAGGGAGTCGCCTCGCAGCGAGGACAGCCTTTGGCGTACTTCTTAGTCGCGGCTTTTTCCAGGTCGATGCCTGACATGGAGGCCAGTGTCGCAAGCCAGGCGAAGACATCGGCAAACTCACCCTCCAGTTCGTCCTGCTGACCCCTTCGCAGGGCGCGGGTCAACTCTCCGACCTCTTCGCAAAACCACATGTGAGTCCCCTCCAACCCGCGCTTCTTGTCGCGTTCGAAGTAGATGCGCTCGATCAATTCTTGAAACTCAGTGACTTGCATGGCGGGTTGACTCAAACGTCCCTTCGAATAGTGATGACTGCGATGTCGCTGGGGAACTCTTCTTCTTCAGCGTAGGCGAATAGAGCGCTGTCGAGGACGCCAAGCAATTCGTCGCTGGAGTCCTTGGCCCGTTTCATGGCTAACCGATAGAAACCAGTCTCGCCAAGCTCCACACCCTCTGCATTTTGCACCCTCACGGGGCCTTCGTTGGCTAAAACCAAGCGATCACCCGGGTCCAGCTGAATTTCCTCAATGGCTAGCCGCGACTCGAAGACAGCCCCGGTATCCAACCCGATGGCGAAACCGTCAGGCTGGTGCTTGTGGGCCTTGCCCTCTGTAGCGCTGTAGCGCAGAAGCGGCACCTTGTGGCCAGCACAGGCCAACTGAACCTTGCCAGTTGAAGGCTCAAGCAAGGCGTAGAGAGCGGTCACGAACATGCCTCGGCGGCTGCGTGGGGCGATGTAACGATTCACAAGATTCAGTCCTTCCGAGACACTGGTCGCCTGCAACAGGACCGAGGTCAGAGTGGCGCGCGCCGTGGCGCCACTCAACGCACCAGGGATCCCCTTCCCACTGACCTGGCACACCAGCAAGCCAACTCGGCCATCGTCGTATTCGAGCACATCGTAGAAGTCTCCCCCCGGCGTCGGACAGGAGATCTGGAGAGCTTGCAGGTCATAGCCAGCCACTTCCGGAGTGCTCTCCGGCACAAGCGACTTGCGCACCTCCTCGGCCACTTCCAACTCCCGTTCGCGGGCAGAGTGTTCGAGTCGTTCTTCCTGAGCATCATTCAGTGATGCGGTCATCTTGTCGATTTCGCGCGCGAGCGCCGCCACTTCTCCGCCCACTCGTACATGGGTGCGGTGATTCAGGTTGCCCCGGGCGATTTGACGCACATCGTCCACCAGGGAAACGATGGGCGCAGCCACCGAATTGGCGATGATGAACGAAACTACACCGCCTAGGCCCAGCGCGATCAGTGTGACCACCAAGATCAAGTCCAAGAGCCCGCGCCCTGCCTGCCCGCTGTCATCGGGGACGAGCAATGTCAGGAGTTGGCCGCCTTCTCCGTCTCGGGCTTGGTAAACCTCCGCTGGGTGGCGTTCACCTTCCGCCAAGCCGTACTCAATCGGGAAGCGCCGCACGTCGGTTCCAGGAACGATGGTGGCTTGATCGCCTTTCTGCTCGAAGTTGCCCTGCTGGCCTTGCTTGACCGTCAATTCAACGGCATCAGCGAGCCGACGAGCAGTGGCCGTGCTCGCAATTTCGGTGGCCCTCTGGCTCAACAGCCAGCCCGCGCCACCCACCGATATGGCGAGCAACACAAAGGTCCAAAGAGTGAATTTAACTTTCAGCGACATGGGCTTTGCGTTCCTTGCGCATCTCTAACCAGCATCAGAGTCCCAACTCCACAGTCCAGGGCGCGTCCACCCAAAGGCGCAGGGGCAACATCACGACGACAAACGCCCAGCCCGCCGCCATAAGGTCGTCCAACATCATGCCCTTTCCACCCGGAAAGCGCTCAAACCACTTCACCGGCGGAGGCTTCACGATATCGAAGAAACGAAAAGCCCAGAAGGCGGTCAGAAGGGCAAGCAGACTTGGCCCACCCATCCACGCGACCGTGAGGAGGTATCCAACGACTTCATCGAGAACGAACCAGCCCGGATCCCGGGCTCCGGCGCGCTTCTCGGCCCACTCGCCCAAGGCCAAACCCAGGCAGTACAGAATCGCCGCCGCCAGTAACGACCACAGTAAGTATTGCTCCGTCCCGGACAGGCTCCACGCCAGCAGCACACCCCCCAGGGTCCCTACCGTTCCCGGCGCCCTTGGAGATAAACCGAGCCCGCCACAAGTGGCCAGGGCCAGGCGGAAATGGTTCACCGTTCCACCTCGGCCAGGATTCGCCGTACGCGCATGACGTAGGAGAGCCCAGAGCCGATCGTAGTGAAGAGCGTGGCGTAGATCAGAAACTTGACCACGTAGGTCCAGAACGTGTACCAGGCGTCTGGCCAATCATAGGCTGGCAGCCACATCACGCCTCCCACGGCCATGCACTGCACGATCATCTTGATCTTGCCGAACATGTCCGCCGAGAATTCTTTGCCGATGCTCTCCACGTAACCGCGGATACCGGTTACGAGAAATTCACGGGCGAGAATGATCACAACCAACCACGGCGGCATGTGCTCTGCGGACCAAGGCATGACGCTCATAAAGATCATGGTGCCGAGGATCAGAACCTTGTCGACGAATGGATCCGAGATGCGGCCAAAGACGCTAACCAGATTCCCCTTGCGAGCCAGGTAGCCATCGAGGAAGTCCGTCGTTCCCAAGACAACAAAGAGCCAGAAGCAAAAGTGAATGACCTGCCTCATGGCGAAGCTCATGCCCGCCAC
>JBLIMI010000302.1:0-5298 GCA_047638655.1 Minisyncoccia bacterium
GAGGTGCGCAAGCCGGGCACTTTCGCCGCGAATTGCCTGTTGGCGCGGCGTTTGGCGGAGCGCGGTGTGCGCTTCATCCAACTCTACATGCGTGGTTGGGATGCACACGGAAACCTCCCGAGGGAAATCAAATTGCAATCGGACGCGGTGGACCGGCCGCAGGCCGCTCTGTTGCGCGACCTAGATCAACGGGGTTTGCTCGACGAGACCTTGGTCATGTGGGGCGGAGAGTTTGGTCGAACGGTCTATAGTCAGGGAACTCTGACCAAGACGAATTACGGCCGAGACCATCACCCGCGTGCGTTCAGCATCTGGCTTGCGGGGGGCGGAATCCAGCCGGGAATTGTGCACGGCGAAACGGACGACTTTGGCTACAACATCACGCGCGACCCTGTTTCGGTACACGATCTGCAAGCCACGCTATTGAATCAGCTAGGTTTCGACCACGAGCGACTCGTGTACAGGCACATGGGCCGTGACTTCCGTCTGACCGATGTGTCGGGCCGCGTTATCCACGAGATCCTGAGCTAGACGGACCATGAAGGACTTTGCTTCGATCGACTGGGCCGTTGCGTTCTCACGCCTGCACCCCCTGTTGCTACACCTCCCCATTGGGCTCTTCGTGGCCTTGGCCTGGCTGCAATTGTGGGGAGCCCTGAAGACCAAGGAAGGTGACGTGCCTGTGGTCCGAAGAGCGCTGGTCCTGTTGCTTGTGGTCAGCACCTGCTTGGCCGCCGGGAGTGGTTGGCTGTTGCACGAAGGGGCGAGTTATCCCGACCCTGTGGAGTGGCATGAGTGGGGTGGAATCAGCTTGGCCGCTGTTGCCATTGGCATCGGTTGGGCATCCAGGCGTAACTCAAAGTGGTACGGGCGGCTGGTGTGGTTGGGGTTCTTCTTGTTGATTCCAACAGCTCACTTTGGCGCGACTCTGACCCACGGGGAGGAGTTCTTGCTCGAACCGCTGATGGAGTCGTCTGCTGGACAGCAAGATCAGGCGCAGGCGGACTTGCAGGCGGTTCCTGAAGAGGCGCTCACGGAAACTCCGGTTGAGACCCTGCTTCCCGTTTTCGCTGATGTCTTGCCCGTCTTCGATAGGCTTTGCACCCGTTGCCACGGTGAACGCCGACAGCGGGGAGGGCTAGCCGTGCATACGGAAGTGGCCCTCTTCCAGGGGAGTGAAAATGGTCCCGTGGTGAGGCTTGGAGATCCGGATGGCAGCTTGCTGCTGATGAACTTGCGGCTGCCTCTCGATCACGACGAGCACATGCCGCCGGAGAACAAGACGCAGCCCACACCCCAAGAAATTCTGCAAGTGGAAGAGTGGATCCGTTTGGGCGTCCGCACGGATACGAAACAGTTGGCCGCGTCTACGAGTTCGATTCAAGAGCAAGATCTCGCAACGCAATTTCCGGAGCCGGTTGTGGTGGACCCGGGGCCCAGTGGTCCGAGCCCGGAGCAAATGGCTTTTGCCTTCCAAGGACTGCAGGCCCGCTTCGCCCATGTGCAGGCCATTGCGCCGGACTCCGACTCCCTCTGGATCGACTTCACCGCCGCACAACTGGAGGCGGGTGAACTGTCGAGTCTGTTGGAACCGCTGAGCTTGAACGTGTTTGAACTCGTACTGGCGGGGAAGGCCTTGGATCAGGCCGACCTGGAGTTTGTCGCGGACTTACCGAGCTTGGACCGATTGGACCTACGGCGCGTGGATCTACGGGAGTTGGATGTGACTGCGTTGACTCGTTCGAGTTCCATCCGCGAACTCAATTTGGCTGGAGCGCAACTGGCTGCGAACGCCTCGGAGGCCTTGATACAGATGGAGTCCCTCGAATTGGTCCACCTGTGGGGAACGGGCATCGACGGAACAGAGGGCGCCCTCGCTGAGCAGCGTCCTGGTCTCGACCTGCGTTTGGGTGCCCAGCCCAGGGAAGCCCTCGCTGTCGAGGATGAAGTGGTGTTCGAACGGTTCGAGGAGCCCTCGGAGAGCGAGGCCTTGATCCAGGTGGAGAACGAGCAGTGCCCCGTGACCGGTGAGCCCGTCGACAAGCGTTACGTCGTGCTCTACAAGTCGCGGGCGATTGGCTTCTGTTGCAGCAATTGCCCCAAGACCTTCTGGCAAGAACCCGGCAAGTTTCTACCCGGCAAGTAGGCGCGCCTTAGCGATAGGCCGGCATGCCGGTCAACGCATGACCCAGAGTGAGAGTGTGGATGTCGTGGGTGCCTTCGTAGGTGACGACCGACTCCAGGTTGCACATGTGGCGACCCACTTGATATTCCAAGCTAATGCCGTTCGCGCCAAGCATGTCGCGCACGGTGCGGGATGCTTCCAAGGCCTTCATGACATTGTTGCGCTTGGCCATGGAGACCTGCTGGGCGGTGGCGCGGCCCTGGTCCTTGAGTCGACCAAGGCGCAGGCTGAGTAGCTGGCAGAGCGTGATATCCGTGGCCATGTTGGCCAGTTTTTGTTGGGGGAGTTGGAAGCCCGCCAGCGGCTTATCGAACACGATTCGTTCCTTGGAGTAGGACAGCCCCTCGTCGAAGACGGCCATCGCGGCACCGGTGGCCCCCCACGAGATGCCGTAACGTGCTTGTGTCAGGCAGCGCAACGGTCCGGCCAATCCCTTGACGCCGGGCAACATGGCGCTTCCTGGTAGCCGTACATTGTCGAGCACCAGTTCGGAGGTGATCGATGCTCGCAGGCTGAATTTGTGCTTTTGTTCCGGGGCGCTAAAACCGGGAGTGTCCGTGGGGACGACGAAGCCGCGAATGCCATCATCGGTTTTTGCCCAAACGATGGCGACTTGGCTCACACCGCCATTCGTGATCCACATCTTGCGTCCATTGAGGATCCAGTCCTCTCCGTCCTTGCGCGCCACCGTGGTCATCCCGCCGGGATTGGAGCCAAAGTCGGGCTCGGTCAATCCAAAGCACCCGATGGCCTCGCCACGGGCTAGTTTCGGGAGCCACTCCCGTTTTTGTTCCTCGCTGCCGTACTCGTGAATGGGCCACATGACCAATGAACCCTGAACCGAAACGAAGGAGCGGAGCCCCGAGTCACCCCGTTCCAGTTCCTGACAGATGAGCCCGTACCCAACATTCGACAGGCCTGCGCAGCCGTACTCCTCCGGCAGGTTGGAACCAAACACGCCGAGTTCAGCGAGTTCTGGCGTGAGTTCCAATGGAAAGGTCCCGGCCTCGAAGTGTTCCATGATGGTAGGCATGAAGCGATCTGAAACCCAGGATCGCACCGTACCGCGCACCATGAGCTCCTCCTCGCTGAACTGGTCATCGAGGTCATAGAAATCGAGTTGTTGAAAGGCCGACATGGAGGGTGAACTCGGTATTTGAGGGTGGAACTGTGGGGCGGAGAATCTCCGACAAGGGTGCAGGCTAGTTCGGAGTGGGGGCGGAGTATAGATTCTGGCTGAGAATTACCCCGGGGATGGGATCCTGCGGATCCAAGAGGGTCTCGGACCCCCATTCGACGGTAGCGTGTCGGGCGAGGCACAGGCAATGGAGAACAAGCGAGAGCATCTGACATGGAATTCAAAGACCACGACCTGACACCGGCAGCAGCCAGCGCGCACGACGCCCAAGCGAGCGAAGCGCGCGTGGACTACGACACTCATGCCATCATGAGCGCTGACGGCCAAGTGGTCGAGGGGTTGCACACGGTTTGGATCACGCTCAACAATCCTCAGCGTTACAACTCCTACACCACGGAGATGGTGAAGCAGGTGATCCTGGGCATGCGGCGAGCTTCGAACGACCGGGCCTGCGTGGCGGTGGTCTTGACCGGTGCCGGCGAGAAGGCTTTTTGCACGGGTGGCAACATTGCGGACTACGCCTCGTACTACGCGGGCAAGCCTGAGGAGTACCGGCAATACCTGCGCCTCTTCGTGGACATGATCACTTCGATATTGCATTGCGACAAACCCGTCATCAATCGCGTGAATGGCATGCGCATTGGCGGCGGTCAGGAACTCGGGCTTGCCTGCGACTACTCGATTGCGCAAGACTTGGCGCTCTTCGGGCAGGCTGGACCGCAGCACGGATCTGCACCGGACGGCGGCAGCACGGACTTCTTAGCGCTCTTCGTTGGGATCGAAGCCGCCATGGAGAGTTGCACCCTGGGTGAATTCTGGAGCGCTCATAAGGCCCAGCGATTGGGACTCTTAACCCAAATTGTTCCCGCCTTGAAGGTGGACGGTGAATATGTCCCGAATCCAATGGTGCGCCTAGATCGTTGGACTGACGACTTTGGACAAGTGGTTCACGGTGAGCCCAAAACGGGTGATGAGCGCAAGGCAGCTAAGGAACCCATGAGATCGGGCCAAACAGATCTGCGCTTGTTGGACGAGGCGGTCGATGCGCTCGTGAACAAATTGCTCGTGACCTTTCCTGGCTGTTTGATGAAGACCATAGAGAGCGTGCGGAAGCACAAGTTGGCCCACTGGGACAGAAACCGGGAGACCAACCGTTCGTGGTTAGCGCTGAACATGATGACCGAGGGGCGGGCCGGCTTCCGCGCCTTCCACGAGGGTTCTCGTGATTGCCGCGATGCGGACTTTGTGTTGTTGCGTCGGCTCCTGGCGGAGGGACGAACTTGGGACGATGAGTTGACCGAGGAGATTCTCGCGAAGGCCCACGGGAAGCAGTAGGGGGCTCCGTGGACACCGCTGGGATCAATGAGGCCATCGGAGGTGCTCTGCGCTTCGAGTCCCTGTATGGGGACGAGTTGTGGCGCGTTCATTTGAGCCGTCCCCCGGGGAACATTCTCGACAGGGAGATGACCTCGGGTTTGCGGGCACTTTTTCAGTTTGCCCGGCGAGTTCCGAGCCTGAAACTGATCACGGTGGAGGGGAGTGGGCCAAATTTCTCCTACGGCGCCAGCGTTGGCGAGCACCTGCCCGGGCAGTGCGCAGAGATGTTGGACGGTTTTCACCGCATGTTCCATGGGATGTTGGCGTGCTCCATCTCTTGCCACGCCCTCGTTCGTGGCCAGTGCCTGGGGGGCGGCTTGGAGTTGGCCTCCTTCTGCCAGCGCGTCTTTGCCGCGCCCGATGCTCGACTGGGTCAGCCCGAGATTGCGCTTGGGGTCCTGGCTCCCGTGGCCTCGGTGATTCTTCCGGGCCGCGTCGGACGGGCCAACGCGGAAGACCTGTGTCTCTCAGGTCGCATTCTTGACTCGCGCGAAGCCCTAGCGATGGGCCTGGTGGATGAAGTTGCAGAGCATCCCTGGCAGGCCGCCCGCAGCTACTTTGAGACCAACCTGCGGCCGCACTCGGCTTCGAGCCTGAG
>JBLIMI010000303.1:0-5291 GCA_047638655.1 Minisyncoccia bacterium
TCAAGTCCTCGAGCGGGGTGTCCAGGTAGCTGCGCGGGTTGTCGTACTCGCCGGCCATGAACAGCACGCCACCGCCACGCTCCACAAACTCGCGTAGGGAAGCTTGGAATTCCTCGCAGCGAGCAGGATCGGGAGAGATGGCTCCCGGGTTGACGTCACCGAGCAAAATCACGTCGTAGTTCTCGAGCAACTGCTTGCGATCGGTGGGCACTTCGGTCAGTGCCGGGAGTCGCGCAGAGTGTTCCTGTTGAAAGTCGGGGGTGGCGGAGAGCAAGAACACCTGCAGGGAGATGTTTTGGTCCGCACGCTTCAGGAGTTCTTTAAGAAAGCGGTATTCCCAGCGCGGATAGCCGTCGATGTACAGCACCCGAATCTGCTCGGGGTTGATGCGCACCGAGAACTCTATTGTGTTGTCGTCGAGCAGGGTTTCACCTTGGATGGGCGCCACGCGAACGCGGAAACGCCGCACCTGGGATCCGGAATCTGGTGCCTCGGAGGGGGCCAGGAAACCGAGTCGTTCACCGGCTTCGGAGGGGGAGAACTCCTCCTCTGAAATCAGGCGCGCGTCTTGCTGTCTGCCATCGGCGGAAATTTCCTCGAGGGTCACTGTCGTGATGGTTCCCTCTTCCGTGCCACGGCCCGCCACGCGAATCGTGATCGAAATTTCGTCCCCTTCCAGGGCATCCGTGGGCACGTCAGCGAGTTCCACAAAGACGTTGCGCTCCTTGCGCGTGTCACCTACCACAACCGTGTGCACGGGGATGCCGGCCGCACCCGCTGCCCGGGCGGCATCGAGGGGGGAGCGCCCACCATTGGAACGGCCATCGGACACCACGACGATGTCCGTCAAGTGTCGGCCGCGACTGCGGGAGAGCGCTTGGCGAATGGCGTCGCCGAGATAGGTGGCATGACCGCGACCACTGAGTTCATCCAACTCTACCAGGGGGCTCGACTCTTCGGCAAAGCGCACCAAGCGGGCTTCGTACTCCCCTGATTGCAAATGAGGACCTAGTCCGCTCTGGAAGGCGTTGGCGGCGAGGGTCAAGCGCGACGTGTCCTCCAGTGCATCTTGTTGCCACGGGCGAAGGGCCGCGCGGGCTGTCTCGTCACCCATGTACGCGTCCTGGCGTCGCATGGAAGCGGAGTCGTCCATGAGCACCAAGACCTCTGCCGGCCGCACTTCCTCACTGCGTTGGACGAAGACCGGGCGGAACAGGATCAGCATCAAGAGTCCCAGAGCGCACAGTCGTAGGGCGACCAGTACGCCGCGCACCACGCGCCCGATAGACTCTTTCGAGTAAGCCGTCCAGGCCACGGATGCCGCCAAGGGCAGCAGCAGCAAGAAGACGATCCAGAGTTCGGGCAACTCGAGCAGGCGCAAGCTTTCACGCACGCCAATGCCGAGCTCCTCGGGCGCCGGAGTCGCCGTGTCCTGCAGGATGGAGAGCAGTGAAATCATGCGACGCGCCTCCTGCGACCGATCCAGGCGGACCAAAGGGACTCGCCCACAAGGGCCAGCAAGGCAAGCATCGCCAGGCTGCGCCACAACTCACCACGTCCCGCGGGCAGGCCGTTCGACGTGGCCGTTGCGGCTTCTTTTGAGAGGGCCTCAAGACCCGGGTGGATGGCTTCCAATTCGATTGCGGTCAAGCGCTCCAGCGCGCTCTCCCGGGCTGGGAGTTGAACAGCAAAGAGGTGCTCGCCGGCACCATCGGTGGATATCTTATAGAGACCGGTGCGCGCCGTTGCGTTGCCCGTGATGGCCGGCAATTGCCAGTTGCCACTGTCGAGTTCCACGGCATCCGCATCGATCGTACGGCGCGCATCTTCCGGCGTCACGAGTTCCATGCTGCGGGGGAAACTGGTCACTTGGGTGATGAAGGTGCCGCCAGGAGCGATGGCGTGGGAAGGACGATCTGCTCGTCCCGCGTCGCGCACTAGGTCGTACACAAATGGCACCAAGGCCGGTCCCCAACTCGGGAACCCGGTCCAGGTCTCATCCATGCTGCTGGTCCACATCAACACGCGGCCGCGATCGTACTCGCGCTCCATGAAGAGCGGCGACAGGGCCTGGTCATCGAGGCGCGCAAGAACCTGCGTTTGCTCGAGGGGGCGTGTGGAATAGAACTCGTAGAACGGAGCCTCGGTCAGCAGGGACTTCCAGCGATCCTCGGCGAAGAGCGAGAGCGACGCATGACTGCTGTCGAAATCAGAAATGCGGTAGTAGCTTGTGCGCCGCGATGCGACGGCAACGAGTTCCCCGATTTCAGCGGGAGCCAAACCCGAGCCGTCGAGGCGATACAGTTCGCGATTGAACAACTCCCGTTGCACGCGGTCGCCCAGGCTCATGACTAGGGTGGCGCCTGCCGCCACATGTTTTTCGAGGGCGCGAATGACCGGTTCCGAGAGGCTGGCCACGTTGGCGAGCCAGATGACTTCGTGATTAGTGAGGTCCAATTCGCCATTCTCCAAATCAGCGGGCTCGATCACTGTGGGCTCGAATGGCGCCCGGGCCGTGTTCATGGAGTCCTCGGCAAGCGCAGGTTGCAGCACCACGGCCAGCCGAGATGCGGCATCCTTGTTGAAGTCCGGGTGCGGCGCGCCATTCACGATCAAGACTTTGACCGGTGCCGGGACGTACACGATCTGCGAGCGTTGGTCATCGATGGCAAGCCGGTCACCTTCCAGATGCACGACCAACCCGTGGTCCCCGATGGACTCAAAGACCGTCGGGAAAATGGCTTCAGCCTGGCTGGAGCCTTGAATATCGAGCACTTGACTCGGTCGTCGCACGCCATCGATTTCAAGCGCGACCCGGATGCCGAGTTTGGGTGCCTGGCCGTGGTTCTTGATGCGCACCCGCACATCAACCGGGACGCCAACACCCAACCACGGACCTTCGAGGTCGATGCTTTGAACGGAGAGGTTGGGGGGCAAGCTGTCGCCGTCGGAGAGATCTTCCACTTGAACGCGCAATCCAAGGGCTCGCAATTGATCGAGCACGAGTGCCAGGCTGCCCTGGGAGTCGGGTGAGGGCACGTCTCCGGTTGCAGCGGCCGGCGTCGCTTCCTGCGAAACGGCGCTGGGGGTGTCTGTCGTGAAAGCGCCACGCTGCATGTCCGTGAGCAGACGCACCTCGAGACGACTCTCTTGTGTATTCGCGGCTTCCTCGCTAGCGAACTCGAGAACTTCGCCCAAGGCCGCTGTCAGGTTCAAATCCTCGTCCGTGGCTTCGGTCAAGAGTTCCAAAGCGGCGAGCGCGTTGCTCGGATCGCCCCATGCCAGCAGTCGCGGCCAGGAACCTGCGAGGATCAAGTGACAACGATCGCCACGCGTGCCGTCGAGCTCCACGGCCAATTCTCGGGCGCGTTCGATGACGCGCTCGAAGACCGTGTCCACTTCGCTGCGGTAGCCGGTGGAGGCCGATCCATCGATCACGATGGCCAAGTCGCGCCGGCTCTCCGTCAGGCTGGCCAGCGGCCCGTCGCTGCCCGTGTACGGACGCGCTACGGCTAGAGCGATGGCCGCCACGGCGAGCACTCGCAAAAAGAGCAGCAGCCAATTCTCCAGGCGCACCCTGCGGCGGGTTTGTTTGTAGGCCGCCAGCACGAAGCGCATGGCGCCCCAAGGCATGGGCTTGTGGCGTTGGCGATTCAACAAGTGAATCACGATGGGCACCAGGGTCAAGCCGAGCCCTGCAAGCAGGAATGGGTTGACGAATCCCTGTAGCAAACCACCCATTAGGAGTTCCGTCCTCCCCGCGAGCGGGCGCTACGTTTCGCGAGGTAGGCAGAGAGCACGCTGCCGAGGTTTTGGTCGGTCGTGATCGAGAGCATGTCAATGCTCAGGGCCTGGGCTTGGCGTGCGAGACGCTGGTTGTGGGCTTCCATCTCCGCCAGGTAGGCGTCGCGGATGGTCTTGGGGTCGATTTTGTGGGTTCCGGAGTTCTCGAGACCCACGAAGCGTGTCAACTCGCCGAAGTCGAATTGCAGTTCCTGTGGATCGAGAACTTGAAACAGGATTGGCTCGTGACCGGCGAAGGACAAGCGCCGTATCCCTTCCAAGATGGAGTCCACATCATCGAAGAAGTCGGAGAAGACAGCCACGATGCCACGCCGGGAAAGGCGTGAAGCGACCCAGCTCAAGACGGCGCCAATGCTCGTTGGACCCGCGGGCTCGGCATTTTCAAGGCTGTCCATGATGGCCTTGCGTTGGGCGGCGCCATTGCCTGGGGAGACCTTTTGGCGGTGCTTCTCATCGAAGACGACAAGTCCCACGGTGTCCCGTTGCGAAAGGGTCAGATGGGCCAGTGCGGCGGAACACCAGCGCGAGTAGTCGAACTTGGACCACTTGCCCGAGGTGTAGGCCATGGACTCCGAGGCGTCCACCAGGAGGTGCAGGGCCAGATTGGTTTCCTCCACGTACTCCTTCACCACCAAGCGGTCGGACTTGGCAAAGACCTTCCAATCCACGTGCTTGAGCTCATCGCCGGGCACGTATTCGCGGTGTTGCAAGAATTCCACGGAGGCGCCCTTGTGGGGCGAGCGGTGTCCACCGGCCTGAAAGCCTTCCACGACCGTTCGCGCCACCAGAGATAGGTGCGAGAGACCGTCGAGGACTTGGGGGTCGAGGGCTTTGGAGCGCTGACTCAAGTTGTCGCTTCCTTCTTCTTAGGGTGGCCGAGGACGGATTAATGACCGGCTTGCGCCACGCCTGGAAGTCCTGCGCCCACGCCATCCGCGGCTTGGACTTCCTTTAACAGCCGATCGATCAAGAGATCGGAGGTGATGCCCTCCGCAGCTGCGGAGAAGTTCGTCACGATGCGATGCCGTAGCACCGGGTGAGCCACGGCGCGCACGTCATCGATCGACACGTGGTTGCGCCCGGCCAGGGCGGCCTTGGCCTTAGCGCCCAAGATCAGGAACTGCCCGGCTCGCGGTCCAGCGCCCCAGGTCACCCATTCCTTGAGGAAGGGCAAGGGGTCGGTGTCGCGCACCCGGGTTCCGCGGGTCAGGGCCAGGCAATAGTCGAAGATGTGATCCGCCACCGGAATGGAGCGCACGGCGTCTTGGATCTCGAGCAATTCGTCACCGCCCAGCACGCGCCTGGGCTCGGCCACCTGGCCGCCGGTGGTGCGGCGCAGAATCTCCCGTTCCTCGTCCAGGCTGGGGTAGCCCACGTGTACCTCAAACATGAAGCGGTCTAGCTGCGCTTCGGGCAGAGGGTAGGTGCCCTCTTGCTCGATCGGATTCTGGGTCGCGAGCACGAAGAACGGGTTGGGCAGGGGGTGG
>JBLIMI010000304.1:0-5285 GCA_047638655.1 Minisyncoccia bacterium
GAGTTGTCGCTGACCACCGCTGCGACGGTCTGGATCCAGCAAGCACACGTCAGCGAGCGCGCTGGAGAGAGTTGCGTCCGCCTGAATCACGTGGCCTGGGAGCCCGTTGGCCTCGAGGTTTGCCCGGGTGAATAACAGATGCTCCCAATCCAGGTCTGCGCTCACCACCTGGAGCTGCGCGATGCCGAGGGCGATGCTGTCCGCGCCGATGCCACAAGTTGCATCCAACACGCGAGTTCCGGGCGCGCGTTCCTGAAATTTCTGTGCGCGCCATTTGGCAACAACTTCCGAACTCGCTTGCGACAGCCCCTTGCGTGTCAAGAAGGGCAAGGAGAGCGTTGGAAAGCGCGTTGAGGCACGAAGTCGCAATTCGTGAAGAGTCGCTGCGGATCGCGCCAATTTCGGGGGGAGCATTTGCCCCAGGAATTTGATAACTCTGAGGGTAGACATGTCCTTTGAAAGCGAATCCATTGCAACGCGGACTCTTTCCTCGAAGACGGGGTGCTTACCTGATGGTTGGAAGGATTTCATGTCCGAGAATTGTGGCGGGGCCTGGATCCACTCACTGCGCTGGGCCCAATCACCAGCTCTGGCCACTGTCAATTCTGTCGGATCGGCCCGAGTTGCGCGACCATCCCTTGCAAGTTCCGCTGTCCACTCAATTTGCCGCCGATTGCTTCTCACTCGCTCCGCGCTTCCGCCGGCGAACCCTGTCCTCTAGAATGGTCCTCTCATGAGTCGCATCCTCGTTATCGATGATGATCCGGGCAACCGCTTAATCATCAAGAGTCGCTTGAGCGATCAAGGCTACGAAGTGGTCTTGGCCGACACCGGAGCCGATGGGCTGATCGATGCCCGCACGTCGGCCATTGACTTGTGCATGGTGTCCTCCGGACTCGGTTCTGGAATTGACGCCATCGAAGTTTGCCGCCGGATGAAGGCCATGCCCGAGGTGGCTGCTTCTCCGATTTGCATCTACAGCAACCTGCCGGCTTCCCAAGAAGAAATCACGCGGGGTTATGAGGCTGGATGCGAGGCCTTCGTGGCGAAGGCGGACATGCCTGCCCTCGACCACATCTTGCGCGTGCAGTTGCGCAACCGCTCCATTCTCGAGGACCTCACCGAACAGAACCGGGTTCTCGATCAGCACAACCGGCGTCTTCGCGAAGAGGGTCAACAGGAAGCCGACCGCGAGGCATCCCGTGATCAATCAGGCGAGCACACCCTGGTCTTGCGCGAGTTGGCTGCCAATCGACCGGATGGCGTCCTGCTCGTGGACTCGGAGGGTTTCGTCCGTTCCGCCGACCGTGGCGCCTGCGAGATCTTTGGGAACAGCATCGAGCGCAAGAACCTGGGTTTCCTGGCGCCAGCCAGTGGACTCGAGGCTTTTGTTCGTGACGCACGCTTCGAACCGCGTGACGGCTTTCGTTTCGACCTGGCTGCGACCGGCGGCCGTTGCACCCGCTCACTAACGGCTTCGGTCGTACCGCTGCTGGGTAAGGCCAGTTCGCATGGCAACGTCTTCAAGATTGTCTTGTTGCTCGACGCCGCCAAACGTCGCATCGCGGCCGAAATGTTGCGCATCGCTGAGCCGGGCATTCCGCGTCAACAACTCGGCCCGCTGCTCGACGCTGCCCGTGAAGTTTACGGCCCCGAATTGTTGGTGGGCGAAAGCGGAACGGTCAAGCGCGCACGGGAAGTGGTTGAATCGTTCAAGCGCCGGCGTCAACCCGTGATGCTGATCGGCGATCGAGGAGTGGGCAAGGGCCGGCTGGCACGTACAGCTCATTACTCTGGCCCTTTCACGGGACCTTTCCTGCAGGTGGCCTGTGCTGGCATGACCGAGGAAAACCTCGAGCGTGAGCTGTTCGGCTATGTGAAGGGTGCCTTTCCCGATGCATTGACCGATCGCCCGGGACTCTTTCAATTGGCCGCGGACGGCACAGTCTTGCTCGAAGACATCGATAGCCTGTCACCGGCCATGCAAGCGCGGGTGCTCGAGGTCATTGACAGCGGTGTGGCTCACAGGGCCGGATCGGACTGCCGCAAAAAGATCGACGTGGGTCTGATGGCGACCTGCCGAGTTCCGCTGCAAGAGGCCGTCAGGGCGGGCCAATTCTCTCCCGAATTGTTCGATCGTTTCTCCGAGAACATGGCGCAAATGATGCCTCTCGCGGAGCGCGAAGAGGACATTGTCGCGCTCGCGGGTCTCTACGTGACGTTCTACGGCCGGGCCCAGGGCGTGCGTATCATCGATCAAGATGCGGTGGACCTACTCCTTCGTCACACCTGGCCGGGCAACATCCCTGAGTTCGAAGCCTGCATTCGCGAAGCTTGCGTCAAGGCAGTGGATCACGAGATCACCCCCGAACACCTTCCCGCGGCCTTGCTCGATCACAGCGAAGGCTTGCCCAACCACGAGGTCATTCCTGTGCCTCGTCGAGAGGGTCAGCGTGGGATAGGCGGCATCGTCCCGGTGCCGAGCCCGGGGGCATCGGCCATGCGACGTCGCCAACCCTGGGACATCGCTGAGGACGACCCGATTAGCCTCGACTTCTACGAGAAGAAAGCACTGCTGCGCGCACTCGACCATGTTGGCGGAGACAAGTTAGCCGCAGCTCGCCTACTGAAGGTGGGCAAGAGCACGCTCTACCGGAAGCTCAAGCGCTTCGAGATCGAATAGAGGACCCGTTCACCTCTCTACTCAAGAGGGTGGTTGCTACTGCCCCGGTCTGTCTCGCAGACCGGGGCAGTTCTATAGACGCACTGGAAGCAGCGAGCCGCCGCCGGTGAGAGCTAGCGTGGGAGCGAGAGGGAGAGTGGTCCAGCAACCCAACTGGAACGGTTGTCCTCACGCGTACCTGGGTTGAGCAGCATGATCGTCAGTTCGCTCATTCCGTTGAGCTCAACTGAAGGGACATCCCAGCGCATGAGCTCAACGGTGCGCTCACCGGTTTCGATGACGAGCAGGTTCGCGCGGGCGACAGAGCGTTCACCGACGCGAATGGCTCCGGTGGGGCTGAGAAAGCAGGACTGGCCCAGGGAGTCGATGCCAAAAACGATCAGGTCGGCAAGTTGAACGTGACCGGGATGCTCCAACTCGATGACGACCTGTTTGCCGTCGAGATGCGCCGATAGCTTCGGTGCGAGTCCAAGGGAGCGCTTGCGCAAAATACGAGCTCGGGGTGGCTTGGTTCCGTTGGCCAGGGGGATCGTGATCCACTCATAACCGGAGAGCGCAGCTTCGATCTCGTTAACGCGGGCGGGGCGATCCTTTTCCACGTCGATCAGTTGGTGCCAGTAGCTAGCGAGGGACGCGGAGTCTTGGTGGCCGTTCTCTGCGACCCAGTCTGGAACAATGTAGTCGGGCTCTTCGCGTAGGGCAGCCACCACGTCCACATCGGAGGGCAGAGGGTCTTGGACCGTTCGCGTATGGGGCGCCGCAGGAGTGACACGTCCGGTCAGGTCCTTGACCGCGAGTCCTGAAAGGTATGCCAGTGAGCCAGGCCAGAGGGTCAGAACAGAGGATGGAGGGTTGACCTGATCCCGCATGAAGATTCCGATTTCACGCAGGGCGTGGGTTGCACGGGCCTCTTCATCCAGCCCCTGCCGTCCAAGGTCACCTTGGAAACCCAGGCGTGGAGCGGCCGTTGCGTGCATCCAATGCTCCTGCATGGCCTTCAGCGGAATTGGACCCATGTCGGATGGGCGCCGGCTGGCCAGGGCCGAGGCCAAAACAGCGACCAAGAAACTGGTCCAGGCGAGCGTGCGCACAGGGGATTTTGCGCTGTTGAGGGCGGTGATGAGCCCTTCCTGCCCGGCGATCAGAATCAGGGGCAGAATCGGCACCATGGATTCGGAGAACGGCGTCGTCCCGCCACCCTGCAAGATCACGAGGCTCGTCCAAACCAAAATCACGAGCAGGGCTCGCGTACCCGTGTCGGAAAGGAACCGCCGCATGAAGTACCACAGGCAATAGAGAATCAAGCAGGGGCTGACGCTCGAGACGAAGAAGTCACGGACGTAGGCGATCCCATTGGCGATCTCACCCTCCCTCAAATGGACTAGGTCGAGCATCCACGGGGACGTGAGGTGCCCGGTCAGGGTGAAGCGCAGCCCAGTCAGGGCCATGAAGGCGGCGCAGGGGAAGATGAATGGAAGCAGGGAACTCTTCTTGTCGCTATCAGGTTCACGGCGACGGTCGAGGAGTCGCAGGCCAAAGAGGACCAGGGCGAGCACCCATCCCTCATCGTGCGTCCAACCACAAAGCGCAAGGAAGAGCGCCAGGCTGCGGTCGTGGCGATGCTCGTAGGCGAGAAAGGAACCAGTGACCAAGGCGGTCATGAGCGCGGTCTCTGTTCCACTGACGGCGCCAGCCGCCATGGCTCCACTGATCGCAAGCAGCATCGGCGTGATCAAACTGGCCGCGCGATTGGGATGAAAGCGCGTGGCGAACACGAGCGAGCTGGCAGTGGCGAGGACGCCAACGATACGCACAAACGTGTTGATCGGCAGCGATAGGCGCTCTGCAAAGGCGCAGATCAGGATCCAGAGCGCCGAGCCGTAGCTATCGAATCCATCGACCCCGGGAGACCAGGACCACTGACCCTCGAAGACCAAATTGCGGGCGACGCGGTAGCCGACATAGGCCTGGTCGTAAGGCGGGGCCAGGTCGCCGAGGATCGTGGTCCGAATCGCCAGGCTGTGGGCGATCAAGACTGCCAGGGCGACGAATATGGCTATGCTGCGATTCATGAGCCTGGAGTTTGCCCCGCGCGCGCCGAGAAGGAAAGGAGCAGTCGTTCTCGAGCAGTGGATCTAGGGTTTCCGGCGTGATCCACGCAGGTACAATCGGGGCATGAATCTCTCCGAACTCGTTCAGCAAGGTTGGTCGCGCCACGATGGCGAAACCGAAGACCTTTCCCTTCAATTGGAAGCGAGTTTGGAACTCATCGAGCCCACAGACGCCGATGGAGCCTCCTCCTACATGCACCTCGTTAATCACACGCTTGGTGATCACGGCGCTGATCCGGCCCGGGCCCTGCGTTTGTGCGAAGCGGCCTTTGAGCGCTTGACCGACCATGGCAACCGCACTCCGTGGGTGCACTTGGCCGTGGCCCGGCACATGGCGGGGGAGGAGCAGGCGGCCTTGGCCGCCGAGAACGAACTGGGCAGTGCCGCGGAAAGCCAAGTGCGGGTTCGCATGCTGGTCGCCCAGGGGAAATCCCACGCTGGGGATTGGGAAGCTGCAGAACGCCTCTACAAGGACTGCCTGCTCGTGGCCA
>JBLIMI010000305.1:0-5284 GCA_047638655.1 Minisyncoccia bacterium
GCTGCTTGTGGGGGGAGATCGCGAAACCGTGATCGAACTTGGCGAAGCCCGCCAACGCGCTCAAGAACACCTGGTCCGAACTCAACAGGGAGATGGCACCTGGACTCCGCTTTGGTTTGGAAACCAGCAAGCCGCAAACAAGGAGAACCCCGTCTACGGAACATCGCGCGTTCTGCGCGCAGCTGGAGTGCCAGGGAATGACGCCTGGCTTGCCTCCTTGGAACGAGCGCTCGTATGGTTGCTGTCCGTGCAGAATAACGATGGCGGCTATGGCGGTGGCGAGGGGTTGTCCTCCACCGTCGAGGAGACTGCCCTAGCACTCGAAGCCCTGGCGGATGCAGGCCTCGCAGGCCTGGGGAACCGGGACGGTCTGTGCGAGGCGGTCACGCGCGGAATGCAGTTCCTGGCCAGCGCAACAAGCGAGGGAACGAGTTTTGATCCTCAACCCATCGGTCTCTACTTCGCTCAGCTATGGTACTCGGAGCGCCTCTACCCGCTAATCTTCACGGTTTCGGCCCTGGAGAGCTGCACGCGCTTCTTGAAGAACGAAGACGGCCACGCATGAGCGACCAGACGATCTATCTCGACCACGCGGCAACCACTCCCATGGATGAGAGGGTGCTGGAGGCGATGATGCCTTACTTGACGAGCGAGTTCGGTAACGCCGCCAGCCGCCAGCACGCCATGGGGCGCCAGGCGGCAGCCGCCGTGGAACAAGCGCGCGCGCAAGTGGCGCTTCTAATCGGCGCGGATCCGCGCGAGATCGTCTTCACGAGTGGAGCAACGGAAGCTAACAATTTGGCATTGAAGGGTGTGGCCCACGCCAAGGCATACGAATTGGGCGCCAAGCGCTTCGTCAGCGCACGTAGCGAGCATCACGCCGTCCTCGACCCCTTGCGTGCTCTTGAGGAGAAACACGGGTACACGGTGACCCGCCTGCCTGTCGATTCAGAAGGCCGCCTCGACCTCGCTGACCTGGATCAGTCTCTGGCGTTGAAACCAAAGCTCGTGTCCTTGATGCACGTCAACAACGAGCTTGGCACCATTCACCCACTGCAAGACATCGGGCGTCTGTGCCGCGAACAGGGCGTGTTGTTTCATACGGATGCCAGTCAGTCCGTGGGCAAGCTTCCGATCGATGTCAACAGCATGTACGTCGACCTCCTGAGCCTGTCCGGTCACAAGTTCTACGGTCCCAAAGGCGTGGGCGCGTTATTCCTCCGACGACGAGGACCCCGCGTTCGCTGTGAAGCGCTGCTTGACGGCGGGGGCCACGAGGGTGGACGGCGCTCGGGAACAATCAATGTGGCTGGCGTCGTCGGACTCGGCGCAGCAGCAGAATTGTGCGTGCAGGACATGGATCAGGAAGTGCAGCGCATTGGCTCCCTCAGCGCCAACTTCGAGAATGCACTTCGCGCTCGCTTGAGCGGAGTGGGCCGCAATGGGCCTTCAGAAGGCCGCTTGCCTCACATTCTCAATCTATCTTTTGAGGGTGTCAGTGCCGAATCGCTTCTCAGTCGCTTCAAGCAAGTATGTGCCTCGTCCAGTTCGGCATGCACCAGCGCACAACTCCAAGAAAGCCACGTTTTGCGCGCCATCGGCATGCAAGAGAGTGGAATCTCCAGCAGCCTTCGTTTTTCCTTTGGGCGCTCCACGAGTGAGAACCACATCCAGAGGGCTCTCGATGAAATCGTCGATGCGGTCACCCTCGAACGTGCCGATGGACCCCTGAACCTATGTCAACCGTAACAGCCATGATCCAAACATTGCTCCTCTCCGCGTGTAGCACTCTCTTGCTCTCATCCGCTGTGATCGCCGTGGAACCGGGGCCTCAATGGCCTGCCTGGCGTGGACCTGATGGAACGGGACTGGCTGCCGGCAAAGCTCCCCAAGAGTGGTCGGCAGACAAGAACATCGCGTGGAAGCGAGCCATCGAAGGACGCGGGATCTCTACGCCCATCGTGTGGGGCGACAAGATGTTCTTGACGACCGCAATACCCCAGGATGAGGCGCCCACGGAACCCGAGCCCGAACAGGAAGGTGGCCGACCACAACGGAGCCCTGGGGGAGCGTTGGTCGATCACAACTTCGACATCCTCTGCCTCGACAAGAACAGCGGTGAAGAACTGTGGCGCAAGACGGCCATCACCGCAACGCCCCACGAGGGCTACCACCGCACCTACGGTAGTTTCGCATCCAGTTCCCCCGTCACCGATGGCAAGCACCTCTACGTCTTCTTCGGGTCCCGTGGAATGTACTGCTACGATCTAGATGGAGACCTCAAGTGGAGCACTGACTTCGACATCAAAATGGAGATGCGCAACCAATTTGGCGAAGGCGTTTCCCCCGTTGTCTTCGGCGAGTTCTTGGTGCTCAATTTTGACCAAGAGGGTCCGTCCTTCATCGCTGTGCTGGACAAGAACACCGGCAAGGAAGTCTGGCGCAAGGATCGCGACGAAGTGACATCTTGGGCCGCGCCGCTGGTCACTACGCACAATGACCGTTCGCAAGTCATCGTCTCTGGCACGACTGCGGTACGCAGCTACGCCATCGAGAACGGCGAGATCCTATGGCACTGCTCGGGACTTGGACTGAACGCGATTCCCACACCAGTGCGTGTAGGTGACAACATCCTGATCATGACTGGCTATCGCGAACAGAACCTGATGTCGATCGCCCTAGGAGGAAAAGGTGATCTGAGCGAGACGGATGCCGTTCAGTGGAGCTCCACCAAGGGCACCTCCTACACCGCCAGCCCGGTCTATCATGACGGGCTCTACTACACGGTTTCCGATCGCGGTCTGATCAGTTGCTTCGATGCCGTGAGCGGCGATCCCCAATACCTCGAAGAACGACTTCCGCGCGGTTTCACGCTCAAAGCTTCTCCCGTTGCCACGTCAGACACGCTCTACGTGTTGGCCGAAGAAGGCGAGGTCGCCTTGATTGAGATGGGCCCCGAACTGCTGGTGAAGGCGGTCATTCCGGCGCTGGAAGAAGCGATGTGGCTGGCTTCACCAATCATTGACGCCGGCAACCTGTACCTACGTAGCACGAAACATTTGTACTGCATTCGAGAAGCAGGAGACGAGTAATAGAGTTCATGAATCGCCAGACGAGTCTTCTGCTCTGCCTGGTTCTCGCCGTGCCTTGCGCGGGAATCGCCAACACCAACCCCGGGGAATGGAGCCGCTTCCGGGGGCCCAATGGAAGTGGGTTGAGCCTTGCAAAGAACTTGCCCGGGAGCCTCAACCCGGACGAGGACATGCTCTGGCGCATACCGCTCGCGGGAGGCCACTCCTCTCCCATTTTAGCCGCAGACGCACTCTTCCTTACCACTGCCGACGATGATGGGCTGCACACGCTTTGCATCGACCCAGAGAGTGGCGAGGTACGCTGGACTCAAACCGCTCCCAGGACTCGAGAAGAGGCGCTGGACAACCGCAACAATGCGGCAGCTCCCTCACCGGTGGCCGATGACGAACTCGTGGTCAGTTTCTTTTCCGATTACGGTCTGCTCGCCTACAACCACGAAGGCGAGGAACTCTGGCGTCACCCCTTGGCGGCCTTTGACAACATCTACGGCATGGGGGCTTCACCGATCATGGCAGATGGGCTCGTGCTGCTCGCTTGCGATCAGGCCACGGGTTCCTACTTGGTCGCACTGGACAAACAAACAGGCAAGCAACGCTGGCGCTCAGAACGGCCTTGGGCCAAGAGCGGGCACTGCACCCCCATTCTGAATTCAGCCGTGGACGGCACGAACGAGTTGATCTTGCCCGGTTCCTTCTACCTCGATGGCTACCGCATCAAGGATGGCAATCGAAACTGGTGGGCCAAGGGTCTTTGCTTCGAGATGAAGTCCGTGCCGGTGATCTGGGATGGTCTGATCCTCATCAATGGCTATGGCTCGCCCATGAACCAGCCGGGCAACCAAGTCACCATCTCTTCGTTTGAGGAGGCACTGGCGAACAACGACAAGGATGAGGATGGCCTGATCTCCAAAGCCGAAATGCCCGCATCACGGGCAGCCAACTGGTTTGACTTTGTGGACTTATCGGCCGATGGCTCCCTCGATGCGGCGGATTGGAAGTACTTGCGTGACGCTTTGGCCTCTCAAAATGGAATGCTCGCCTTTCGACCCGGCGGTGAAGGTGAACTTTCGGCCGAGTCGCTCACCTGGTCCTATCGTCGAGCGGTCCCTCAACTGCCTTCGCCGTTGATCTACGAGAACGTGCTGTACATGTTGAATGACAATGGTGGGTTGCTAACGACCTTGAGCCCCAAGACCGGAGAAGTGATCGAACGCGGACGATTGGAAGATGGCGTGGATTCGTACTACGCCAGCCCAGTGGCCGGTGACGGCAAGATCTACATAGTCAGCGAACACGGTACTGCCCTGGTTCTTCCCGCTGGAGGCAGCCTGAAGCCGCTCTACGTCCACAACTTTGAGGAACGCGTGTACGCCACTCCGGCACTGGCGGAAGGTCGGCTCTACTTGAGGACCGAAGTGGCCCTCTACAGCTTTGGCAGCAAGTGAGTGCGGCCTTCACCAGAGCCCCAGGGCCGCAAGTTCCCTGAGAAGGGTGGACACTGACACCTGGAGGCGACCTGGCGCTACACTGGCGCCATGTTCATTACCCCGCTACTGCTGTCGCTAACGCTCTCTTGCTCTTCTGCCGGAGACCCGATTCCTAAGATCTTGAAGGCCGTGTCTGCCAAGCGCTTAGTTTCCGACGTGGAGACGCTGGTTGGTTTTGGAACGCGGCACTCGATGTCGGACACGCTGGACAAGAAACGCGGCATCGGCGCGGCGCGGCGCTGGCTACTGGAGGAGATGGAAGACATCTCCGACGCGTCCGGGGGGCGTTTAGAAGCCGAAGAGCAACGCTTCACCGTCACGATTCGCGGGACGGAAGTGGAGCTCGTCAACATCTATGGGTTCCTTCCCAATCGCAATGCGGATCCCGACGCGCGAACTTACATCGTTTCGGGACACTACGATTCGCGCGCGTCGGACGCCATGGATGCGACCAGCGACGCTCCCGGTGCAGATGATGACGGCAGCGGAACCGCGGTGGTGTTGGAACTGGCGCGTGTACTCGCTCCCCATGAGTTCAATGCCAACTTGATCTTCTTGTGCGCGGACGGAGAAGAACTTGGGCTCTACGGCTCCAAACACTTTGCCAAGTGGGTGGCGGAGGAAGGGCTAATCGTAGACGGAATGATCACCAACGACATCGTGGGCGGTATCGAGGGTGGCAACGGGATCATCGATGAAGAGACC
>JBLIMI010000306.1:0-5279 GCA_047638655.1 Minisyncoccia bacterium
CGGGTGGTGGCTCGCTGGCTGGCGCCGGCCCTGCGCACGACTCAGAACGCGCCAAGTGGCTGCCCTAGACCGGCTTCCGTAATGGCCTTCCACACTCCTGCCAGGCAGTTACAGGAGTCCACGTAATTCGGGCGGAAGAGGCACCTGCAGCTTCCGATGCCGTGCTCAGGTCGGCAAGATGCCTCTTCTATGGACAAGCTCACAACCACTCAAGAGGCCCTGGACTATCACTCCAAGGGACGCCCAGGAAAGATCGAAGTCACTGCGACCAAGCCTTGCCTGACCCAGATCGATCTGTCACTGGCCTACACCCCTGGCGTGGCGGAGCCCTGCCGGGCGATTGCGGCCGACCCGGACAAGGTCTTTGATTACACGGCCAAGGGCAACCTGATCGCTGTGGTGACCGACGGGTCCGCCGTATTGGGACTCGGCAACATCGGTCCCGACGCTGGCAAGCCCGTGATGGAAGGTAAGGCGGTCCTCTTCAAGCGCTTTGCCGACATCGACGTCTTTGACATCGAACTCGGCACCCAGGACACCGAGGAAATCATTGCGGCTGTCAAAGCGATTGCGCCCACCTTCAGTGGAATCAACCTGGAGGACATTTCCAGTCCGCGCTGCTTTGAAATCGAGAAGCGGCTGTCGGACGAGCTCGACATTCCAGTCTTTCACGATGATCAACATGGTACGGCTCTGATCACGGGGGCCGCCCTGATCAACGCCATGGAACTGGCCGACAAGCGAGCGCAGGACGTTCGTGTTGTGGTCAATGGCGCCGGTGCCGCCGCTGTGGCTTGCGCTAACTACGCGATCAGCCTGGGGGTACGGCGCGAGCACATCATGATGTGCGACTCCAAGGGAGTGATCTACAAGGATCGCACAGCAGGCATGAACGAGTTCAAGGAAGCCTTTGCGGTGGAGACGGAGGCGCGTAGCCTAGCGGACGCCATGGTGGACGCGGATGTGTTCATCGGAGTGTCCGTGGGAAATGTCGTATCGAAAGACATGCTGCGTTCCATGGCGGCCACGCCCATTGTGCTCGCGATGTCGAATCCGGATCCGGAGATTCCCTACGCTGACGCCATCTCTGCCCGCGACGATGTGATCATGGCCACGGGACGCTCTGATCACCCGAACCAGGTCAACAACGTGCTCGGTTTTCCTTTCCTGTTCCGAGGGGCGTTGGATGTGCGAGCGAGTTGCATCAACATGGAGATGATGCACGCGGCTACACGCGCCTTGGCCGATCTTGCCAAGGAGCCTGTACCCAGCTCTGTGGCTCGCGCGTACGGGGTGAACCACATCGAGTTCGGCAAGGATTACTTGATTCCCAAGCCCCTGGACCAGCGAGTGCTTTCTAGGGTCTGTTGCGCTGTGGCCAAGGCTGCGATGGATTCGGGCGTGGCCCGTCGGAAAGTGGATCTTGATGCTTACGAGCGCGAAGTCATGGAACGCTTGGGTCCGGGCCGGGACTTGATGAGCCGCGTGGTCGCTAGCGCACGACGTAGCCCGCGCAGGATTCTGTACCCCGAAGGGGCTCACCCCACGACACTGCGCGCCGTCGGTGCCATTGCTCGGGAAGGAATTGCCAACCCTGTCGTGGTTGGATGCGCCAAGGAGATTCGCGCCACGGCGGATCAGTTTGGGCTTTCCATGGAGGGTATCGAGATCGTGGATCCCGCCACGGATCATCGGCGTACCGTTCTGGCAGAAGAGCTTTGCCAGGTTCGTTCACACCGGTCCACTTTGAGCGGCAGCGAGGCAAGCGAACGCATGCTCGACCCAATTTGGTTCGCCTCCATGTTGTTGCGCAAAGGGATCGCGGATGGCATGGTTTGCGGCGTAACGAGACGGGTTCGCAAGACCATTCAACCCGTACTGAAGGTCATTCCCCTGCGGGACGGTTACCGACGGGCTTGCGGTTTGTCGATCACGGCCACCAAGCGCGGAGCCTTGTTCCTGGCGGACACTGCGGTCAACATCGATCCTTCGGCCGAGGACCTAGCGGAAATTGTCCTGCTTGCGGCCGACGGGGTTAGGCGCTTGGGGGAGGAGCCTGTGATTGCGATGCTCTCTTTCTCAAGCTATGGCGGAAGTCCGCACCCGCGCAGCGACATGGTCCGGCGCGCGGTGGAATTGGCCCGCGCGGAAGATCCTGAATTGCAAGTGGACGGGGAGATGCGTGTGGACGCAGCCCTCGACCCCAGCGTGCGACAACGCTACGCCGACAACCGCTTGGGAGATGAACCGGCAAACGTGCTTGTCTTCCCAAACTTGGAGGCGGCCAACATCGGCTTCAACCTGGTGCGTATGCTCGGGGATGCGGAGACCTTTGGTCCCTTGATTCTCGGACTCGACAAGTCGGTTTCGGTCCTGCAACCCCACTCGGCAGGAGTCGAAGACGTGATTCGTATGACGGCGATTACTGTCGTGGATACGCAAGATCGCTCTCCTCTCCAAGTGTAGGAACGAACATGAAATCGATGCTCGCCGGTCTGCTGTGCGTTGTTAGCGTTCCTGTGCTTTACCAGGAGGCGGAACTTCGTTTTGCGCCTGTCGCGGGGCAGCAGGTGAGCGTGGACTATGAACGTGTCTTCTACTTGAAGCTGGAAGACACCGAGACGACCATGGCTTTCGATGGAGAGGACCAGGGTCCGCCGGAGTCCGCCGACATGGGTTACGCCATGACCGAGACGGAAAGCATTCGCTACACGGACACCTTTGACATCGTGGGCGATGAGGTTGTTGGCATTCGCCGCCACTTCTCCAGAATCGGAAACCTGCTTGTGGAGGAAGTGACCGACCCATTGGGGGAGGAGTTCATCGACGAGAACAAGGGTCAAAGCGAGCTCGAAGGGGGGACTGTCGTTTTCACCCGCGAGGGTGACGCGAAGGGCCTCGAAGCCGAATTTGATTCGGCCTTCGACGAGGCGTCTAAGGGCCTGGATGAGGAGCTGCTCGAGGGGCTTGAGGCCCGAGCGGACCTGATGGACTTCTTGCCGGATGAAGCCGTCGCTCCGGGAGCTCGCTGGGAGATTCCCGTGTCCGCATTCATCCGTATGACGAATCTCTCGGGAGACTTATCCGTCGTCCAAGAAGGGGACGATCAGGATGAGCCTGACGATGGCTACGGGGAGCAGTTCGATGAAAAGCTACGCGGTTCCTTCACGGCCAAATTCGAAGAGATCTGCGAGATGGATGGAGAGCGCATCGCAGTCATTGTGTTGCACGCCGAACTCGAGACCACTGTGCTGACCATCAACGACCTCGACGCCGAAGAAGCGGAAGGGACCGAAGAGGACGAGCACACCTTCTCGTTCGAGCTGGATGGTTTCCTGCACTGGAACCTGGGTGCGGGACACGCGAAGGAATTGGAATTGTCAGGAGAGATCACCCTGGTGATGGATTCCAACAAGAAGTACTCCTTCGAAGGCCACGAACTCGTCATCCACGAAGTCCAAAGCTACCTAGGAACTTTGGACTTCGCAGCGACGATCGACTGACGGACACGCTCTGAGCCCAGAGGCTAGAAAGCTGGCAAGGGTTGCCCCTCTACATCAAGGCCAGCGTCCGGCCCTGCCGCGCGCAGGCTCTGCTGCGTGTAGAGCGTGTGGTAACGACCACGTAGGCTCAACAAGTCCCCATGGGTTCCTGACTCTACAATCCGCCCGTGCTCGATCACGAGAATGCGATTAGCCTCACGAATGGTCGATAGTCGGTGTGCGATCACGAAACTTGTGCGCCCTTGTAGCACCCGTGCCAAGCCGGCCTGGATGCGCTTCTCCGTCTCCGTGTCGATGGAAGAGGTGGCTTCATCCATGACCAGGATTTGTGGTGAGGCGAGGATCGCGCGCGCAAAAGACAGCAATTGCTTCTGCCCGGTAGACAACCGACCACCGCCTTCGCCGACTTCTGTGTCGTAGCCGTCTTCCATCTCGCTCACGAAGTCATGGGCACCTACCAACATGGCAGCCGCCTCAACCTCTTCATCCGTGGCGGCCAAGTCTCCGTAGCGAATGTTGTCCGCCACGCTGCCACTGAACAGTTGCGGAGACTGCAAAACGATACCGAGATTGGATTGCAGCCAGGAGAGCGCGCGTTCGCGGTACTCGATGCCGTCAATTTCAATACGACCCGAGGTGGGCTCGTAGAATCGACAGAGGAGACTCAAGATGGTGGACTTTCCTCCGCCAGTTTGACCTACGAGGGCAATCGTCTCCCCGGCGTGTACCTTCAGGTCGAACCCAGAGAGCACCCGTTGACCCCCATCATACTCGAAGGACACGTCTTTGAATTCAATCTCACCGACCGTGTCAGGCAGGCCATCCACGGCTAAAGAACTGTCGCCAACGAGGCTTGCGCGCCGCATGCGTTCCTCAACCGAGTCGGAATCCGAGACTTCGGGTTCGGCCTCGATCAAGCCCACCACGCGTTCCGCTGAGGCTTGAGCCATCTGTACCTCGGCGAACAAGCGCGCCAGTTCTTGGACCGGGTCGAAGAACAGACGGCAGTAGCTGAGGAACATGACCAGAGTGCCCAGGGGGATCAAGCTGTCGAGCACCCGGGATCCACCCACGCCCAGGGTCAAACCAGCTGCCAGGCTGGAGAGGACAAGAACGATGGGGAGGTAGACCGCTGACTGCAAGGCGTTGCGCACGGAAGCGGCGTTCATCTCGCCGGCTAGCTCGCTGAACTCTTCCAGGTTGCGGTCCTCGCGCACGAACGCCTTTGTCGTCCGCATGCCCATGATCGACTCGTTGTAAGTCGCCGTGAGCTTGGAGTTGGCCTTGCGCACTTTGCGTGAACTCTTGAGGATACGCTTTTGAAAGAACGCAGAGACCCAAGCCAGGGCAGGCACCACGGAAAGTAGCACCAACGCCAGTCGCCAGTCGACGATGAACATGGCCACGCTGACGCCGAGCATCACCGTGAACCCCCAGACGATGTCCAGCAGTCCCCAGACGAGGATGTTCGTCAGTCGCTCGCAGTCCGAGGTCATGCGGGACATGAGCCAACCGACCGGGCGTTTGTCGAAGAACGAGAACGAGAGCCGTTGCAAGTTCTCGAACCCTGCCTGGCGGATGTCGTGCCCTACCCCGGTCCGCAGGCGCGCACCGCAGGTGATGAATCCCAGCACCGAGAGCGCGAGCCCCAGGGTCAGGCCGAAGTAGATCGGTCCGTAGACCCAGAGATCCGGGCTGCGCTCCGGGGCCGCCAAGTCGTCCACGACGCTCTTGGTTACCCAGGGCAAGGCGGCGTCGAAGGCGGCTGTGGACACG
>JBLIMI010000307.1:0-5270 GCA_047638655.1 Minisyncoccia bacterium
TGTGGTCATTCCAGGCGATAGAGGACAGGTAGTGAGCGAAGCCTTCGATGAACGCGCCGGCGGCGGTTTCCCGGGAGCGCATGGCGTGGCTTCCAAGACCGTCAAAGGCGCAATTGGGTCCGCCCGCGTTGTCGTCGTAGGCCGTAAGGCTCGCGCCCAGGGTGATCGACCACTTGCGATGCATCCAGTGACCCACTTCGTGCCCCACAAGGAACTTGCGATTGCCAGCACCGGGCTTCATCTCCACGTAGTCGCCGGGTTGGCAGGAGCCTTCGCAGGTGGGGTTGTCTGTCAAGAGTTGGAGTTTCTTCGGACCCGCCAGGCTGGGGCTCGTTTGTGAATCGATCCAGTGAAACATGAAGGAGCCAAAGGCCATGATACTGGACTCTTCACTGGCTTCGTTCTGCAGATAGATGCGCCGCGGGAGCCCTCCGGGGTTGACGACTTGGTACCAACTGGCAACGTCATCGTTGTAGGCCTGTTGCTTGGTGTCGCAGCTTTGGATCGTGATGTCGTCGTTGGTTCCGAGGCGAGCCTCGGCGAAAATCGTGACTTCGAAACCCGAATTCTCGGTAGAGGGAAACGTGAAGCAGCCGTTGTCCTTGTTGGCGTAGAAGATCTGGGGCGCGCCCCAGTTGGGATGATCGATCACGACCTTCATGCCACGGGCCTTCATGTACATGCCCTGTTGGTAGTAGTCCTCGCCAAATCCGCTGTCGATGGATTCGTAGATCCAGCGCATGCAAAATTCCCACTCGCCATTGTTGGCGGGACCGGAATTGTCAGGGGGTCCAGAGTCTTCGGACTCCGAGCCGGTGCCTGCACCGCCGTCGAAGACGCCCATGACACTCGCGGGCGGTACGGTGCTGAAGAAACGGTTCTTGAGGTCACCCGCGAAGAAGATAGCGTGCCTCGCTTCACGGCCGTACAGGAAGAACGCGCCGGTGGCTTCTTGGTGAAAGAACACGACAGGGGAGTAAGAGCGATCGAGGAGCGCGCCCGACGTGTCCTTGGTGGGGGTTTGTACGATCAGGCTACCGGAGAAGTCCAGGTCGAATAGGTTGACGCCAAAGCCTGTCAATTGAATAGGCACGCTGGTGGTGGAGCCTGGGGAGAGCACTCCCGTTCCGAGACTGAGGTTCAGGCGTTGGCCGTCGGCGACGAAGAGGCCTTCGAGTTCGTAGGTCACCGTTTCGGTGCTGACGTTGTGCACGAGCAGAGTCGTGGTGCCGTTAGGGAGAGAGGCCAGGGTGTCTTCCGTGGGCACATCGGGCCAGGTCAGGAGGATCATGTTCGGCACCAGGTCGACAGCATTGCAATCGGGAGTCTCCGGCGTAAGCACCGCCGTGCGGCGGCTAGCGGCGCCAGGAGCGCTCTGACTCCCAGGGAGTTGAAAGCTGGGTTGGGAGAGTGCGGGAACCGCTAGGAGAGTTAGGGCGAGTGCAACTTTCTTCATCAGGACCACCGTTGGAGGCAGGAGAATGGGAGTTTGCTTCCAAGGGAGGCGGCGCGTGACGGCTGGACAACAGAGTTTGAATTTTCTTTCGGCACCTCGACTCATCCATGGATCAGGCTAGGCTTGAGGGACCTCAAGCCATTCCCGCCCATGAAACCCATTCGATTTCACTCTCACTCTCTGGCGCTCCTCGTGGTTCTAGGAATTCAATGTCCGGGGACGGTAGGCAGCGGGCCACAAGCGCACGATCGCCCCGCGCTCGAGACCAGGACGACAAGCGACGTGGCCGAGGCCTACCTTGCGCTTTGCTTTGGCGTCGAGCGCGACGACGACTGGGCAGTCGAGATGGGCCAGTTGTTCGCCACCGACGCTCTCTTCATCGATCCCACCACGGCATTCTTCGGCATGAGCCTGGCCGATGGCATCGAGGGTCGCGAGAACATCACCAGCGCGATGCATTCCTTCAATCTGAACGGGCACGCGCTGGACATCCAGGCGTCCTTCACTAGCGGGGATCATTACGTGGTCTTCGGCGAGTTTTCCTACATGACGCAGCGAGCCGCGCAACCGGACGGGCCGTTGATCAAGGTTGCTTTTCCGTTCACCACCATCTTGCGTGTTGAGGCCGGGTTGATTCACGAGCGACGGGACTATGGAGATTACTGGGAGCTTTCCCGTTCTATCGCCAGGCATGAAGCCGGGCCGGATGGGGTGGGCTCGGGATTGGAACCTCTGGACGCGCTCGAGAAACACTTGCGGGACCTGGCCGATCCTTATCTAGCTGCCTATTTTGAGCGCGACGAGGAAACGCTCGCTGGGTGGTGGGCTCGCGACTTTTGCTGGACGGAGCCAACAGCGTCGCTGTTCCAATCCAGTGCACCCGTTTGTGGAGCCGAAGCGGTCCTCGAACTATTCGGTGCCGCAGAGGCGGCTGATGAACGGATCTCCACGCCGGTGGGGTCCTTTACGACTGACAAGTTCGCTGTCTTCTTGCAGCGAGCCGACTTGGCGTCGACGGAGAGTGCCGCCACCGAGTCGAAGCCAACCCAATCCTTGATCGTGATCGAATTTGAGGGAGACAAGGTTTTGAGGCATCTAGAATTCAACGGGGACGCTCTCTAGCTTGAATCTTCGGGACCCTGCGGAGCGCCAGGCCAGGCGAGTGAGAACGGTCGAGGACAAGCGCGGGGTGAGCCCTCGGCGCTGCGATTCTTCTCCAAAGGCACAGCATCGCTTGCAGCCATCGTTCCCGGTCGTATCGTAGCCCCATGGCCAGTGAGAATCCCAAGCGCGACACCGGACTGAGGCTGCCTCGGTTCGTGGACCTACTGCTTGTTCTTCTGGCCGCCTTGGCCACCTATTGGCCGGCACTGAATTCGCCGTTCGTGTTCGATGACCTGCAGATCATCGTGGGCAACGATCATGTTCACGAGGGGGACGCGGGGACGATTTTCGGTTCGGGCTACTGGGATGGGTACAACGAGTTGCTCGGGGAACAGCAGGCGCTCTATCGTCCCCTGACCGTTCAAACGTACGCCTGGAATTGGGCGGCCGGAGGCGAGCACCCGGCGGGGTTTCGAGCGGCGAACATCTTCTTGCACGCGCTGACTTCGATTCTAGTTCTCGGGCTCTTGCGCAAGATCTTGATGTCGAGGCCGGGGGCGTTTGTCGGTGCCTTGCTCTTCGCTGTCCATCCCATTCAAACGGAAGCGGTCACCTATATCGCAGGCCGGGCCGACGTGCTCGCTGCCTTGTTCTTCTTTGGCGCCTGGCTGGTCTTCACTTCGATGGAGGGGCTTCGCGGCGGGGCCCGGCGGAGCATGTACGCAGCGTCCCTGGGCTTGTTCGGACTTGCACTGTTGTCGAAGGAAATGGCAGCCACCTTGCCCGCGGTTCTGATGTTGTTCGACTTTGTGGCGCGCCTGCAACAAAGAGAGTCGCTTTCTGGCGGTCTGGGTTACCTGCGCAAGCGTTGGCAATTGTACGCGGGCTACTTTGCGGTCTTGGGAGCGTTCCTTGCTCTGCGGGCTGCGGTCTTGGGCGCAGTCATGCCCGCTGCGGGCATGATCAAGGAGCGCGCCAATCCATTGGCTGAACTGTCGCTGATGGAACGCTTCGATGACGCCATGGGATTGCTTGGGCGGGAACTGGCCCTGTTGGTCTATCCCCAGCCTCTCTCGGTGGACTACTCATTCGGCGCCATTCCGGTTTCAAGAGAACTGTTCGCTGCCGAGTCCTTGCCGTATTCCCTGTTGGCCCTCGTCGCTTTGGTCTTTGCCATGCTGCTGCTGCTCAGACGGAGCCACTTGATGTTGGCGGCAGGTTTGCTCTTTTTCTTCGGCACCTTGTTCCCGGTCTCGAACCTCGCCTTCGTGATTGGCACCAACATGGGCGAGCGCGTGCTGTACCTGGTTTCGTTCGCGGCTGCATTGACGCTGGGTGCCGGCGTTCGATGGTGGCTCGGAAAATCGGAGAAGGCATTTCCGCTCGTCGTGCTGGCAAGCGCGTCCCTCATGCTCTTCGCAGGCTGGCGCACTCTCGTTCGCAATGTCGATTACAAGTCGGGTTACCGGTTGTTTGAGGCGGCAACAAAAGCGTACCCCGCTGCTTGTCGGGCTCAATTCAACTTTGGTGTGTACGCCTCGGAGCGCGGCGATGAACTAGTCCAAGCGGGCGAGGGAAAAGCAGCCCAGGCGGAGTTTGCCCTGGCAACGTCTGCTTATCAGCAAGCCCTCAAGAGCGATCCGGGCTACCAGGAGGCTCGCTTTGAGCTCGGACGATTTGCCCAGAAGCGCGGAGATTGGACTGCTGCGGCCCATCACTTTCAGGGGATCCTCGAGAGTGGCGCGGAAGCCCAGGCCTTTCCGGATGCTGTCACGGGTTTTGCAGATGCGTGTCTGGCGAAGAGCGAGGCGGAACGCGGGCGGCGAGTTTTGCGTCAACACATCAAGGGCCGCGAGTCCCTGAGCTTTCCCTACGAACTGGCCCAGGGTCTGCTCGAGGCCGCGCTCGAGAACGATGAAGCCGCCCGCGAGCACTTTGAACGGTTGTTGGCCTTGCCAGCTCCCGATGACGAAGTCTTGCGCGTGCAATTGATGCGCGCCATGACCGAACTGGCGCGCCTGGAAGCGCGCCTCGGGGAGCACGCCCGAGCCAAAGCGTTATTCGAGCAGGCGATCGCTTACGGACCCGACTCCCTCGGCCCGCACCTCTACCGAATCGAATACTTGCGCAGCCAACAACTGTTCGCGGAGACCGCCCAGGCGATCCTGGAAGCCTCCGCTCGGTTTCCTGCGAACTACCTGTTGGTGGCTGAGAACGGACACTTGGCACGCGCCCAGGGAAACATGGACCTCGCTCTCGCTCAGTACTCGCAGGCCTTGGCCGCACAACCCCGGCACGGAGCGTCCCAGAATGGGATACTCGGGATGGGGCTCGAGCAGCTGGAGCGGGCACGATCAGGTGATCTGTCCGAGCAAGAGACCTTGCAAGCGTGGACCACGACCGAGAGGATCTTGCGCAGCGCGCTCTCTTTCGGCGCGCGTAAGCCAGGCTTGCAACTGGACTACTATGCATGTTTGCGGGCACTCGGACGCTGGCGTGAAGCGAGCGCGGGTTTCGAGGCCATCGCGAAGCAGGGCGGGCCACGGGCGGCAGCCGCGAGTGCCGAGTGGGGTGATTGCCTCTCGGGTCTAGGGGAGTGGGACGCTGCCCGTGCCGCTTATGGGCGAGCCTTGCAATTGGATGGGCAGTTGGAGCGGGCACGACTTGGCCTGGAGTGGCTCGACGAGCAAGCGAACTCTGCGAGCGTTCT
>JBLIMI010000308.1:0-5269 GCA_047638655.1 Minisyncoccia bacterium
TGTTTCACTTCCACGGAATTGAGCGCCTCGACTATGGGCCAACTGTTGGTGGGGAACGACTCACGGGGTACGGTACGCTCCGTAGTGAAAGCCATGACCCGACTTCAGCCATTCACCCTCCTGGGCCTGGGCGCCCTGCTCCTGGGAGCGGGTTGCTCGCCCAACGCCGATCCCTCCCGTATCAACGTCTTGCTGGTGGTGATCGACACGGCCCGTGCCGACAAGTTTGGTTGCTACGGTCACGAGAGTGGCCTGACTCCGCGCATTGACGAGTTGGCCCGTTCGGGAATTGTTTTCGAGTCCGCCTCTGCCCATGCCCCCTGGACCCTGCCCTCCACGGCGTCCTTGCTCACTTCCCTGCACCCTCCGGAGCATGGTGCTGGCGGATCCCTGCACCTGGACCCAAGCGGCGCCAAGCCCCCCGCTGTCGAGTTCCATGCACTGGGCTCAGCGGCCGTGACGTTGGCGGAGGTCTTCCAGGCCCACGGATGGCGAACGGGCGCCGTGGTCAATGTGGACTTCCTGGACCGCGCCTTTGGCTTGACTCAGGGCGTGGACGACCTCGACGCACGCGCTTACGCCTCCAATCTCGAGGTGCGCTCTGCTTCGGACACAACGGACGAGGCCTTGCGATGGATCGACGAGCGCGACGGCCAGCCGTTCTTCTTGCTCGCCCACTACTTCGATGCCCACGCGGTCTATGCACCCCCGGCCTCCTTTCGTCGAGCCCACGCCAACCCCGTGGATCAGGACAACACCAACTTCACCTTTGGAACGCGGGCGCACATGATGATGCTGCGGGCCGGGAAGTTGGAGCTAGAACCGGACTTGATGGAGAGGGCAGAACGCCTCTATGAAGCGGAACTTGCCTACATCGACGAACAGGTGGGACGCTTGCTCACGGGGCTCGAGGAGGCCGGAATAGATGACAGCACTTTGATCGTGCTCACCGCAGATCACGGTGAAGAATTTTTGGACCACTCCGGTTTCGAACATGGTCATACGCTGTACGAGGAATTGCTGCACGTGCCCTTGATCATGAAACTCGGAACCCATTGGTCAGCGGGGCGCCGTGTGCAGGAATCCATTGGACTGCTGGATGTCGCTCCCACGATTTGTGAAGTCGCCGGACTCGAAATCCCGCGCGAGTTCATGGGACGCAGCTTGAGCCCAGCGCTCTCCGGCGCCGCTCTCAAAGAGCTACCCATTCTGGCCCATGGCAACTTCTGGGGGGAGCCCTTGGTCTGCTGGCGTCGCGGCCAATGGAAGATGATCCTCACGCCGGGAGCCGATGGCGAGCCACGCATGGAACTGTACGATCTCTCCGTTGACCCAATGGAGAGGAATGACCAATCCCTGGCCCAACCCAAACGGACCGAGCGCATGGGCCTCGAATTGGAACTGGCGCGGGCCCGCTATGCGGCCCGTCACATGGGGACAGAAGTCGTGCTGGATCCAGAGATGGCCGCCCGCCTCCAGTCCCTGGGCTATCTCGGTGAAGGGGAGCCGGCCGAGGACGGGGATCAATGAATCCCATGCGACGCCCTGGCTTCGCACTGGGAGCGATCCTGCTCCTGGCGTTCCTCTTGCGCGTGGCCTACATCCTCGGCTCCGCCGCGAGCCCCTACGCGGACGACCCCATCATGGATCCGCTCTATCACCTGCAATGGGCTCAAGCCTTTGCGAACGGTGAGAGCTTTCAACCCGGGCCCTTCTTCCGCGCCCCACTTTACCCCTGGTTTCTGGGAGCCGCCCTGCGCCTCAGTGGCGAGAACCTGCTGCTTGTGCGACTCGTGCAAGCACTGCTCGGCACGCTAACCACAGGCTTGGGCTTTGCCCTCGCGCGCCAATTCTTCGACCGCCGCGTCGGTTTGGTGGCCGCCTTTTTGATCGCCACCAACTGGGTCTTGATCTACTTTGACGGCGAGTTACTGATTCCCGCTCTGTCGATCCCTCTCAACCTGTTGGCGCTCTGGATGACGACGCGCCTGGCCGTGGAAGTGACCCGCAAGAACGCATTCCTAGCTGGAGTTTGTTGGGGACTGGCCGCAATCGCGCGTCCGAACGTGCTCCTCTTCCTCCCTGCGTGCGTGCTCTGGCTGTTGTGGAGAACGCGCCCGAAACCTGCGCAGGCCTTGCTTCCGAGCTTGTTCCTGGTAGCGGGAAGTCTGCTGCCCATCCTGCCCTTGACCGCCTACAACGCCACCGCGGGCGAAGACACCGTGTTGATCTCGTCCCAGGCGGGGGTCAACTTATGGATTGGAAACAACCCGGCATCGGACGGCAGCAGCGCGATCGTTCCCGGCACGCGCCCCGGTTGGTGGGAAGGCTTCTACGATTCCATTCGTCTGGCCGAACAAGCCGAAGGCCGCACCCTCAAGCCATCAGAAGTCTCCGCGCACTACAGTGCACGCGCGCTAGGTTTCTTCAGGTACGAACCGGGCGCCGCCCTCAGGCACCTGCTCTGGAAACTTCGACTCTTCTGGACCGATTGGGAGTTAGGCAATAACGCGGACGTGCGATTCTTCGCCACGCAATACACCCCCTGGATGGCGTTTCTGCCGTCGAGATTGGCCTGGCTTGGACCGCTTGCTCTGATTGGCCTATGGCTCTCCTGGCGCCGTGGCAGTGACCACTTTCCCCTCTGGGGATTCACTGGGGTCTACATGGCGAGTGTGGTTTTGTTCTTTGTCTGCTCACGCTTCCGCGCGCCGCTGCTACCGCTGTTCGCGATTCAAGCGGGCGCCGCTTTGGTGCATGGCTACGACCAATGGCGAGCGAAGCGCTTTGGAAAAGTCGGGCTCGGTCTCGCAGTCTGCCTGCTGTTCGCCGCGGGGATGCAAGTCATGCCCCCGGGGCTCGACCGCAGCCGCGCCACCGGACTCTGGGCCCTGGGCATTCACGAATTGGGGCAAGGGCAGCCGCGTGCAGCCCAACCGTACTTCTTGGCGGCGCTCGAGGAAAATCCGCGCAGCCTTTACGCCCTGCGTGACCTGGGTCTGGCCCACCAACAAGCGGGCGAATTGCGCGAAGCCACGGAGCGCTACGAGCAAGCACTCGCCCTCAAGCCCGATGACTTTCAAACGCGCAGTTCCCTAGTGGACCTCTTGCTCGCTCGACAACAAACCACGCAGGCCGACGCCATTGCCCGCAAGGGTTTGGAACTCTCCCCAAGTTTCGCCACAAGCTACGACGCCATGGCGCGCGTGCTCATCCAACTTCAGCAATATGAACAAGCGGCTGGCGTCTTGCAGCAAGGGCTGGAGAAGGCACCGGACGATCTGGTGTGTAACATGCGTCTTGGCGGACTCTTGCTCCAATACCTGAGCCAGCCCTGCGAAGCTGCCGATGCCCTGCAACGGGCCACGCGCGGGAGCGGCATGACCGAAGCGCTAGCCCAAGGCATCGCCGGGGCACTAACCCAGGCCCGACAGGCCTGCGCTCAGTCCCGCGGGGCCCCGGGCGCCAAGGACTGAACCCATTGGTAAGCGGCCGCTGGAATCCCGATGGGCAGTGCCACGACACGACCGCATAGATCCCCGGCAACTTCCGCAAAGAGTCCAGGCTTGGTCGCGGCCAAGGTGAAGGTGATGTCAGCAGCAAGGCACTCGCGTCCGTGCTGGCCGCTGTCCACATCCAGACCCGATGGCACATCCACGGCAAGAACCTGGGCTCCCCAGCGCTTGGCCGCCTGCCCCACACTCGTGAGGAGCGCGGGCAGCGGTTCTCGCAAGCTCCCTTGAAAACCGGTACCGAGCAGTGCGTCCACGACAGCGCTCTGGGGCGGCAACGCCCCAAGCCATGCATCGAGCCCAGGCCCAGCCAGCACGCGCTGGCGTGGGAGCCCAAGCGCCACCGTCACGCCCCGGAAGGTGGCGGCGTCGGGAGCAAGTTCTTCAGGCGAGGCGGTCTCGAGCAAGGTCGGCTTGTACCCTTTCTCGAATAGACAACGGGCCAGCACATAGCCATCGCCCCCATTGTTGCCCCGACCGCAGAGAACGACCAAGGGCGCGGCCAGCGGCAACACTTGTTGCATGGCATGCGACAAGGCCTGCCCGGCGTTCTCCATCAGGACAACAGCGGGCAGGCCCAATTCGCTAATCGTGTAGCGATCCAGTTCGCGCACCTGTGCGCGCGTCAAGCAGGGAAGGTGAGACGCGTCTCCGCGCTCACCCCAGTGGCTAGAAGCTGTGCCTACCAAGGTAGGCGTCGGCACGTTGGCTGCACTTGGCATCCGGGTACTTCGTGACGATCTTGCCGTAGAGTTTAGCCGCCTTCTCGAAGTCGCCTTCGCGTTGGGCTTCGTCCCCTTTCAGCATCATTTTAGACGCTGCAAGTTCGTCCTTGGCAGCCGGGTTCTTGGACAGGACCTTGGCTAAGTCTTTGGCGTTGTCCGCTGCCGCGTGCCCTTTGAACATGGTCTGGATGGACTCGTAAGCGAGCATGGTCGATCCGAAATCGCCGCTGCCGTGAGCGGCTTCAGCTTGCTCCAGACGGTCGCTCAGCAGAGCTTCGATCGCTTTCTTGCCATCGTTCAGGACGGAATCATCCGCGTTCTTCGCGAGGGCCTTGTCGATCGCCTTGAGAGCCGCACCGTAGTCAGTGGATGCGATGCTCTTGTTGATCTTCTTGTAGTCGTCGCCTTCCAGGGGCGCAAGGATCGAGCAAGTCTCCAGGGCCTTCTCAATCTCCTCGCGAGAGATGCCGCCCGGATGTCCCATCCAAACGACGCGACCATAGCCATCGACCAGAGCCCCTGACGGGAATCCTTTGACACCATACATCTCGTCGATCTTCCCGCCAGAGATGCTGGCGATGGGATAACGAATGCCTTTCTTTTCAATGTGGCGCTTCAGTATTCCGCCACCTTCGTTGGACACGCCAACGACAGTGAATCCCTCGGGCCCGTACTCCTTTTGGAGTTCGTTGAGCTCAGGAATCCCCGAATTGCAGGGGCCTCACCAAGTGCGCCAGAAATCGAGCAAGACCACTCGACCGCTGATTTCTGCAAGTGAGGATGCGTCGGAGAGAAACCACTCCCCTCCCACCTCGGGGGCCAAGTCATTGACTTGCACCTGGTTGGGCGCAGGCGCCAGGAACAGGACTACCGCGCTGGCAGCCAAAGCTAAGGTCTTCATGGATGTCTCCCTAGAAACGCTCGTTAGAAGCTGGACGTCCGGGCCAGTGCTGGCCAGGAATGAGTCCTGCGAGCGTACCACAAGCGGCCAACCACCGAAGCGAGCCTTTGGGCCACTTGCCAGTGAGGAGG
>JBLIMI010000309.1:0-5261 GCA_047638655.1 Minisyncoccia bacterium
CCGCGCCCAGCAGAACGACTCTTGCCTGGCCGCGGGGATAGTGACCGCAGTGGCTTCGTCGTAGGCCCGTACAAAAGCGTCCACGACTGGCAACGTGTCCAGAGGCGAAGTGGCTCCGGCTACCTTCGGCAAGGCAGCTACGGCCCGCTCCATTTCAATCGCTCCCAGCATCAGGTCCAGATCATCGAGTAAGATCGGTGGCACGCAGAGTTGGCGTACGCCCGCAGCCAGTAGGAAAGGCAAGACGCTTGGCTGAAGAGCCGACGCGCCGAACAGCTGCAGGGGGCACTTGGCTTTCTGCGCCAACTTGACCACGTCAGCGATCACCCGCAAAACGACCGGGTGTAGGTGCTCGAAGGTAGGGGCCAGAGCGTGGTTTTCGCGGTCGCTGACGAGCAAGTACTGCACCAACCCGTCGTAGCTCACGATCGCAAACTCCAGCTCGGGGGCCAGGTTCTGAAAACCCAAGGCCGCCGCCGGGGTTTCAATGATGGCCCCCACGCGGATGTCCTCGGAAAGGCGGTGACCGGCCCGTTGCAGGCCACCACGCACCTCGAAAAGGGCTTCCTTGACAGCCCGCATTTCGGAGGCATCGGTGACGAAGGGCACGGCAATGCGCACGTGTGTGCCCTCCACCGCCACGCGCAGGATGGCTTCTAACTGGCGACGCAAGACACTGCTGTGCTCCAACAACAGGCGGATACCGGAGCGCCCAAGGGCTGGATTCGGCTCGCTCCCGCCCGTCAGATATTTAACGCCATAGGTCGAGTTCAAGTCGAGCAGGCGGAACGTCACGGGTCCATCGCCAGCTCCCATCAAGACCGCCGAGTAGTGCGCCACGAGGGAGTCGAGCGAGGGTTGCTCGCGGTCGATCAGGTACAGCAATTCCGTGCGGTACAACCCCACGCCGGAGAGACCGACCCGGCTGGCCTGTTCCACCTCGGGCAAGTTTCCGCAGGTCGGAGATATCTCGATCGGCGTGCCATCTCCAGTCAGAAAGGGCTCCTCCCCGCGCGGGCTCTCGTCACCCGTTGGGCTCCCGATAGAGTGCTCGTACACCTGATCGTATTGGGCGCAAACGACCTCATCAGGATGCACTCGCAGCACCCCTTCACCCGCATCCAAGATGACAAAGTCCCCTTCTTGGACCTGATCACGTAGTCCTTCCAAACCCGTAATGGTCGGCAACCCCATGGAACGAGCAAGAGTCGCCGCGTGACTGGAGAGTCCGCCTTCTTCCGTGGCGATACCGCGAATCTCTGTTCCGTCCAGCTGAAACATGTCCACGATGGACAGTTCGCGCGCCACCAGGATGTAGTTCTTGGGAGCCGCCGGCTGCTCCTCTTCCCCTTCCCCTTCCGGTTCGAGGTTGCGCAGCACGCGAATTCCCACGTCGCGCAGGTCGATGGCGCGCTCGCGAAGTAGCTCGTTCTCCACCAATCGAAAGATGCGGTCGAAGTCGGAAATGACCTTGGCAATCGCCGCCTCCAAACTCATCTGTTCGTTGAGAATCAAGTTCTCCACATCCGACAAAAAGACCGAGTCCCCCAAGTAGGCGATGTGGGTGTCAAGAATCAGAATGTGCTCGGCGGCCACGCGCCCCGCCAGTTTGTCTTTGAGTTGCTTGAGTTGGGCCTTCGATGATCCCAAGGAAGAATGGAAGCGATTCAACTCACGCTCGATGCCCTCCAATGGCACACGTCGCTGATTCGCCCGCGAGAGGTCGTGGTCCTTGCGGTGCACCGGACCCAGGGCCATGCCCGGCGTGATGGAGGTCCCCCGCAATTCAAAGCTCTCGAGCGCTTCCGGGACGAGGGGATCGGGGGAGTCGGTGGGGATCGGTTTTTCGGTCATGGTCGCGCCAGCGAGGGCCGCGTATGCTCTGCAGCTCGGTGAGCCGCCCATCCTACCCCTGCCCTCCGACGAACACATCTCTTCAGCAACGTTCCGAATCATGAATCTCACCGCTTCGCGTCTCACGCTCCATTCCGCCCGGGTGCTGCTGTGCCTAGCGCCGGCCCTCGCTCTCTCCGGAAGCGCCAGTTGCGCCAGCTCCAGCATCCACGGCGTGGTCCAAGCCCCTGCCGCGACTCGGGTGCCGGAAGATCTGTTCGAAGTGGTCAAGATCGTGGACGGAGACACCATCCACATCATGCGTGGTGGCCAGAAAGAGAAATTGCGCCTACTCTCGGTGGACACGGAGGAAAAGTTCACTCCCGGACAGCGCAACAGCGGCAGCAAGCCTCAAACCATCTACGGCGAGGAGACCCGGCTCTGGACGATTGACTTCTTCGAGCAGTTTCGAGCCGAGGACGGCAAGCTGCGGGTAGGCCTTAGCTTTCCCGACGGCGCGGAGGCACGCGACGTCTACGGCCGTCTCCTGTGTCACGTCCTGACCTCGGACGGCACGGACTTCAACCTGTTGCTCGTTCAGCTCGGCAAGAGCCCCTACTTCAACAAGTACGGCAACAGCCGCATCTGCCACCAGGACTTTGTGAGCGCTCAGATTGCGGCCCGCAGGAACCGGCTGGGCATCTGGAACGTGCGCACAAACCAAACCGCCACCGAAGACCAACCCGTGGCCACGCGCCCCTACGACCAGCTCCTTCCGTGGTGGCAATGCCGCGCGGAAGCCATCGACGACTTTCGCACGCTCTCCGAACGGGATCCCAAAGCTGTCTTGGCCGCGGAAGATCCCGACGCTCTTGCCGTTGCCCTGGCCGGTGCCAAGGAAGTGCTCGTGTTCGGCAGCGTGGATCGCTTCTTCGAAGAGGATGATGGCAGCCGCACGGTGTTGCTGCGTACGAGCGATAAGCAGCGTGCTCTTCGCGTCTCCATCCCGAAGGAATCCCGCCAAGCCTTCGAAGGCTTCGACCTGGACGGCCTGCGCGACGAGTACCGCCAGAATTACATCTACGTGCGCGGTGTCATTGTGGAGGGCCCCCGGGGCTTCGGCATGCTCACGGACAGCTCCAAACGCTGGAAGCGTGCGGGGCCCGAGCCTAAGTGAAGCTAGCCCTCAGGGAGTGACGAGCCGCCCCATCATGGGCAGAAGATCACTTCCAGCCCATCGGTGAGGTTCTGTAGACCGTTGCCATCATTCGGGTCACGAAACCAGAACTGGAAGTCCCAGGTGTCCCCAGCGTTGATGGCGCCACTCGTACCCGCCATCAAGCTAGTGTCGATGGCACGCGAGGCGAAGCCCGCAGGGTCAATGGTGAGTGCTGGCTGCAGGCGGAAGAGGCCGCCACCCACGCAGCGGATGCCACTACCGAAGACCGCAAACGCGCGGCTGGGACCATAGAAGAACAAACCAAACTGCCCGGGAGGGCAATTGGATGCTTGCAGTACCAGGTCGTTGTTCGTGAAGAAGTTGGTGCCGGTGTAACTGATCGCCGCGACCTGCCCCGTGGTGTTGGGTAAGGAGACACAGTAGTTGACCGGTGTCGGACAGATCGCTGCCACGCCGGTCTCCACGGTCAACTGTCCACTGCGAATGCCAGGGGTGTCCGAGTCCGGCTCGGCCACCGCGAACTCCGTCGTACCGTCGCCATTGATGTCCCCGAGCAGTCGCAGCTTGAAGCCCAGACGGCTGGTGCCAGATTCGGCGGTGAAGACTTTCAAGATGGCGCCATTCGCGCCGCTGAAGACACGTGCGTAGCCGAGTCGGCCTGTGTCCTGAGAGGCGGGTGCACCAACAATGTAATCAACGATCCCATCCCCATTGAAATCGCCTGCAGACTCCACGGAGTAGCCGAACTCGTCGCCGACCACATCGCCGAGGAACTCGACGATCGTCGCACCCGTCGTGCCATCCAGGACACGGGCGTAGCCCGCTGCATTGCTGAAGACTGAGTTTTGGGGGGCTCCAATCAAGAACTCAGAAGTGCCGTCCCCTGTCAAGTCTCCCAGGTAAGCCACTCCACTGCCAAAGGCGTCGTTGGCTCCGGGCGACGGAAAACTCTGAAGCAATCCCCCCGTCTGACCGGAGTAGATCTCGACGGGGCCGATCAATGCCCCGACACATAGGTCGTCAAAGCCGTCACCGTCGAAGTCACCCACAGGGATGATCGAAACACCCAAGTGAGAATTCGGTCCACTGCCTTCGAAGCTGTGCAAGGTGCTGCCGTTGAACCCAGAGAAAACACGCACGGTTCCAGAGTTTGAGCTCGTCACGTCGCTGCCAAAGGCGCTGGCCGCCAGATCGGGCGTGCCGTCGTTGTTGATGTCTCCCACGCCGGCCACGATGGTTCCCATGCGATCTCCATCTAGGTCACCGACGAAGGTGAAGAGCACGGATCGCGTCAGGCCGTCGAAGATCACCACCCGGCCCCGCTGAAGGCCGGGACCGTCAAAGTAAGGTGCCCCGACCGCGATCTCTTGAATACCATCGCCATCCAGGTCGCCGATGCCTGCGACTGTCGTGCCAAATGCCTCTTGTCCTGCGCCACCGGTCATGGTGGCCAACGCCGTACCATCCACTCCCGAATAGATTCGGGCATAGCCATCGCCACCACCAAAGATGGCGCCGTCCTGAGGAGCTCCCACGACGAAGTCGAGGACCCCGTCCCCGTCATAGTCGCCCACGGAATCGATGTCCTGTCCGAGGCGATCGTTGGCCGCCGTGCCGTCGATAGCGAACAGGGTGGATTGCGCGAGCGCTTGGGAGCCGAAGCTGAGAGCGAGTGCACCGAAGGCCAGCGAGTAGGCTCCGTGCTTGAGTCGAGAGTGATTTGTCATGCTGTTGTCTCTACCTGTCCTTCCTTGGAAGTCTCCTCCCGGGAGTGCGAGCCCAACGGCCCATTCGGTGGGCCCGGCTTTCCTTCAAAGTCAGACCTGGGTGCGATTAAAGAGTGAAGGAGCCGTGCCCTTAGGGCCATCCCGGGCCACGGCTCCTTGCCCGATGCTTCGAGCGCGCTCAGCGGCTCAGTTGCAGTAGCTAACGCTGATGGCTTGGCTGAAGTTGAAGCCAGCGGGGCCGCCAGGGACATCGCGGTACCAGTACTGGAAGTTCCAGGTACCTGGCTGGGTGATCAGCACGCCGGGATCAGCGAAGAGTCCGATGTCCGTCGCGACGCCGTTGGGGTTCGAGAACACGACACTGAGACGGCGGGTCGTGCCAGCCACGCAGCGCAATCCATCCCCCACGGGTGTAGATGCCTGAGCATCACCATAGTAGAAGAGGCCAGGCTTGTTTGCCGGCAGGTTGCGGCAGCGAAGAATCGTGTCCGCCAAACCCACGCTGTTGGTCCCGAAGACTT
>JBLIMI010000310.1:0-5253 GCA_047638655.1 Minisyncoccia bacterium
CCTCTTGCCGAAGATCCTCGCGGCCTTCGAAGTCAGCCGGCAAGGGATCGGGCGGAAGGTCCGAAACCTCCGCTAAGACATCCTTGGGAAACACCGTGCGCACTCGGAAGGAACTGACCAGTTCCATCTCCTCGGACTCGGCATCGGCATAGCACGGGGGGCCCGTGTCCATCGGGCCAAAGGCCGGCGGGCGTTGGTCAATGCGCTCCCGGGGGGTTTGCCCCCGGGTACTCAGGCGCTCTTCCCCCTCCGCGTCCTGCACACCGTCGCCCTGTTCAAGGGTCCAGCCCTTGTCCGTCGCCGGTTCATCCACAGGGACCTCCTCCCCCTTGGCGCGAAACATGTCCTTGAAACTACCGAATGAATTTTCCCCGTCCTTGCCTGACATGCTGCCAGCTTAGAAAGGACGCGGGGGGGCGATCAACGTCAATTCCCACCGGACTGACTCTCTTCGCGGTAAGCGGACCGAAAACTCTGGCCAGAACGCGCTTTTTCAAGGGCCTTGCGCGTCACTTGCAGGGATGGGTCCGCCGCTGCCTGCTCCAGCGCCGCGCTGTCCATTTCGAGCCCCGTAAGCAACCGGGCGGTCATCCGCAAGCTGGCCAGCATGCGATCGTGGCCGCGAAATAGGGGCGGTTTGATCAACTGAAAATCCCGATGGTAACCGGAGGGTAGGCCAGCGATCACGGCCCGCAAGGAGTCGCGGTCCGCGCTGAACTGCCGGCAATGCCCGCGCACCAATTCCACCAGATCCGGGTTCCGCTTATGTGGCATGAGGGACGAGCCGGTGGTCAATTCGACGGGCAAGCGCACAAAGTGAAACTCTTCGGTGGTGAACAACCAGAGATCGAAGGCCAGCTTCTCTAGATCCAAGGAAAGCGACTCGAGCGCATTCATGTAGGAAAGTTCCGCCCGCCCACGAAACAGCTGCGTCGCCGTCACCGGGCGTTCCGGCGCTCGAAAGCCGAGCTCCTCGGCTACGCCTTCGCGATCCAGAGGCAAGGGCACTCCATAGCCAGCGCCACTCCCGAGGGGGCAGTCAGCGATGCGTTCAGCGCAGGCTTCAAACTCGATCAAGCTGGTTTGCAAGGCGAGCCGATGGGCGCCCAACCAATCCGCCACACTGGACGGCATGCCCCGGCGCAAGTGGGTGTAACCAGGCAGCGGCAAGCCCCCATCCCGATCCAACACTACCTGCGTGGCGTCCATCAAGCCTCTAACGGCCTGTTTGGATTCCTGCAATGCGGCGCGCAGCCAGAGACGCATGTCGAGCGCCACCTGGTCATTCCGGCTGCGCCCCGTGTGCAAGCGCTCGCCGACCACACCCAAACGTTCCGTTAAGCGACGTTCGACGGCTGAGTGCACGTCCTCATCACCAGCCTCCACGTTCCACTCTCCCCGCTTCCACTCTTGGAGCAGATCATTCAGCGTCTTGTGCAAAGCAGCGCAATCCTCGGCACTGATCAACTCGGCCCGCAGCAAGCCGTTTACGTGGGCCATGGATCCGATCAGGTCGCATTCCACCAAACGCTGGTCCATGCGCCAGTCGTCACCAATGGTGAATTGCATCATCTGCTCGTCGATCGGCTCGCCGCGGTCCCATACGGGGGCGTGAAAGGATTGAGAATCGTTGCTGCTCATGATTGGGAGGGGTCGGGAACTGGCTGAAGCAGTTCTTGGACCATCTGGGTATAGAAGTGGGCGCCGGCGGAAAGTTCCGCGCGCGTGATGTACTCACCAGAAGTGTGGGATCGTTTGGTTTCGCCAGGTCCACACTTCACCGCAGGAGTGCCGGGAATCAGAGCCATGTCGCTGAGGGTGTTGGAACCCAGCGCGACTTGTTGGCCAGATGCTTTCAGCGCCGCCAGCACCAGAGGGTGATCGGCTGCCGTGTCCACTGGGCCCAGGCGCCGCGAACGCACATGAATCTTCGCCGTCGGCAAGGCCCGTTCGAGAATGGCGACGCACTCGTCCGCATCATGGGGAGGGGCCAAACGCGCGTCAAAGACCACCACTGCAGAATCGGGGATCGCGTTATGCCTGCTCCCGGATGTCATGACCGTCGGCGAGAGGGTGCTCGGTCCAAGCAATTCGTGCTCGCCCTCGAGCACGTACGGCGTGGGCCAGAGGGCGAGTTCTCGCGCGGCGGCGAGCAAAGCATTCTTGTTGTCCACCCGGCTAACGTGGGCAGCGTGACAAGTCTTGCCAATCCAGGTCACCTCAAACACCGCAAGCCCGGACTGCGAGCGAATCACCTGCAAACCGGTGGGCTCGCCAGTGACCGCCATCCGTACATCCCCAAGTTCGGCACGCACGAGTTCCATACCGCGATTGTTGGTTTCCTCTTCTTGGTGCAGCGAGAGCAGGACTTCCCCGTCCAAGGCGGGACCGCCGACAAGTCCGGCCATGGTCATCATCATGGAAGCGACGCTGGCCTTGGCGTCGTTTGCGCCCAGTCCCGTCAAACGGTCCTGTTCCCATCGGGCGGCCCAGGGATCTATGTCCCAACCCTCGCCGGCTGGAACCGTGTCGTAGTGCGTGTTGAGCAAAAGCTTGGGCCCGCTCGCTCCGGGCACTCGAACCAATAAGGTCTGATCCAAACGCTGCACTTGAAGACCGTGAGCTTCCAACCATTGCGAACAATACTCAGCGATGGCGGCTTCGTCCCCGGACAAGCTGGGAATGCTCACCAGTTGCGCTAGCAGGGACTCGAGGGCTGGGACATCAAGGTTCATCGCACGTTTCCTTATGCGGTCTGCGGCACGTCGCTAAAACCGGCCGCTGCGGGCGTGGGCTCCAAAGCTTCCGAGGTCACCAAAGTGCCCGTGCCCTGAGTCGTGTAGAGCTCGCCAAGCAACGCATCCTCCGAGAGTCCGCTCACCACGTGCACCCGCGAAACTCCCCCGCTCAATGCCGCCCGAATGGCCATGGCCTTGACTGCCATGCCATCCTGCAAAGCGCCCCCCTCGAGCAATGAATTCAATTGAGTGAGGCTCAGTGTCGAGAGCAAACTGTGGCGGTCCTTAGGGTCGCTCAGGATCCCCGGCGTGTCGCTCACTAGAATCAACTTTTCGGCTCCGAGGGCCATCGCAATGGAAGCGGCAAGACTGTCCGCGTTGACATTTAAGAACCCACCCGCACCATCAGATGCCGGAGGCGCTACCACGGGAATCAAGTCTGCGGCTAGGAGTGCTTGCAAGGGCGCGGCGTTCACGGAAACGACATCACCGACGCAGCCAAAATCGACACTGCCCTGACTAGTTTCCATGGGCTCGCGCCTCTTCGCTTGCACGAGGTCGGCGCCCGCTGCGCATAGGCCAATCGCCAGGGCTCCCTCCGCTGTCAAACTGGCGCAAAGGTCGCTGTTGACTACCCCCATGCCCGCCAAGCGCAAAGCCCGTAGGCCCAATTCGCTGGTCACTCGGCGCCCATCCACCTTCTGCGGAATTTCCCCCAGCAGGGTCTGCAGCTCAGAGGTCTGCGGACCGGCACCGTGCACCAACACCGCACGCACGCCAAAGGCAGCGGCCACGGAAATCTGACGGGCCAAAGCTGCCCTCTGGTTGGGCTTGGCGAGACAGGCACCGCCCACTTTGAAGACCATCACTTTGCCCTGATGGAGACGGGCATATTCGGAAGCGCGGAAGAGATCAATCACGGGAAGAGTCCAGGGCAGTAAGAGACAAACTCAGTATGGAGATAAAGGAGAACAGTGGATTCAATAGCCGAGGCCAGCGGCCGACAGGCCCGCGTCTTCGGGTTCGCCTTGCAGCAGATTCATGCACTGCAAGGCCTGACCAGCGCCACCCTTGATGGTGTTGTCGAGCGCCAGCAAAACGGTCAACACTGAATCACGCACGTGCACGCCGAGCGAGACCCGGTTGGACCCCAGCACAGCTCGCAGTTCGGGGATGCCCCCCGACCCAAGCACTTCGATGAAAGGCTCCTTCGCGTAGTGACTGGCATAGACCTCATGTAATTCCTCGAGCGTGTGCTCTCCCGACAACGGCAAAGAACAGGTCATGTGGATCCCCCGCGACCAGGGTCCGGAGTGGGGAATGAAGTGCAAAGGCGGGTCCAGGAACCACTCTGCGAGCGCTTGCTTCAACTCCGCCTCGTGACGGTGGCCTCCAGGCGAATAAGCCTTGTAGCTGCCGTGCCGGAAGGGGTGATGGGTTGTTGTATTGGGGGAAATGCCACTGCCACTCGAACCCGTCACTCCATGCAAAATCCACGGAACTTCAGCGTTGAGTTTGCCTGCGATGGCCGCGGGCAATACAGCCAATTGCATGGCCGTAGCAAAGCAACCGGGAGCGGCCACGCGCCGCGATTCCCTGACCCGGCCGCGCCACATTTCCGGCAGGCCATAGACAAAGCCTTCCGCCCCTTCGGGGTCCGGGTGCGCCCGGCCGTAGGTCGCTTCGTACAACTCAGGATCTTGCAAGCGGTAGTCCGCCGAGAGGTCCACCACGGCCAAGTCCTGGGCGGAAGGGCCCAGTTGACTCGAGAGTGCTTTCCAAAAGTCACCGGACTCTCCATGGGGCAATCCCAGAAAGAGCCCAGGTACGGGGCCACCGGTCGCCACCGCGTCCAATTCTTCGGCCAGTAACGGCAGCGCGCTTTGAAGTTCGAGAGTCGTCAGTTCACTGGTGAGTTGCGGATGCAATTCACGCAAGGATTGTCCAGAGCGCCTGGAGATCACACCGGAGAGATGAAGTCCCGGATGCGCTTCGAGCAAACGCGCCAATTCTCCAGCCAGCAGGCCGCTAGCCCCCACGATCCAGATGGGTTTGGTGGTCGTTGCTGCTTCCGTTAGTAGGCTCATGGCGTCACCACCTGCGAGCAGGCTCGCTCCTGTAGACGAATGATTTCATCGGGTCCATCGAGCAGGGCGTTCCAGGCGGGCAACCCCAGTTCATCCTGGCAATAACGGCGCCCAACGGGCGTGTCCGTGACCCGGCCGGAGATGAGACTTGGACGCAAGCCGTACCGATCAGCCAGCAGTTCCACTGCGCCCCAGGCGCCCACGGGGTCCTGTGCACAGAGCACGATGTCGCCGATGACCGCGTGCACCGGTTTGTCCTCCAGCAACGCCTTGACCCCGTAAGAGCCGAGCAGTCCGTCTCCCATCTCCAGCACGATCATGTCCGGATCCGTCTCCGAGAGATGAGCCAAAAGTGAATGGGTCGCGGCCACAGCGTTGTCGTCGTCGGTAGTGACCACGCCGAAGTCGGTGAACACAGAGACCGGATG
>JBLIMI010000311.1:0-5246 GCA_047638655.1 Minisyncoccia bacterium
GCTGCAAGCGACCGGATGGAGAAGAGATGGATGCGAGACCCGCCACGACAGCGGCGGGACTCGCACCCCTCAGAAGTACCGCGGCACTAGCTGCAAGCACATTCGAAACATTGAATCGACCCGACAAAGGTATCCGTAGCCTGGTTAGTGAAATCCCCATCCCACTCAGGGTTAGGTACGTAACGTCGGTATCGAAGACAAGTTCCGAAGCCTGCAAGTCAGCCGGCCCCTCGGCACTGTACGTGACCACTCTTGCGCCGCTCTCCGCTGCCGCCCCGGCCATCATCTCAAACCAGGAATCATCCCGGTTCAGAATGGCGACGGCACTGCTTTGAAGAGAAGAGAACATGAGTGATTTGGTAACCGCATATTGCTGCATGTCACCGTGGTAATCCAGATGATCGCGAGACAGATTTGTGTAGATCCCAAAGTCGATTCCAAGACCCGCAGTTCGGCATTGGCTCAACGCATGAGAACTCACTTCGAGGACAACGCTGTCCCCCCCAAGTTCGCGATGTTGTTTCAGCAACCGATGCAACTCTGGAGCATCGGGTGTGGTGTGCGTAGCTTCCAATGTAACGCCCTGCGCGAGGTGAAAGCCTGTGGTCCCCAGCACCGCCGGTTTCGCTCCCGTCGAGCGCAACAACTCGGCGATCAGGTGAGCGGTTGTGGTCTTGCCATTGGTCCCTGTGATGGCAAACACATCCATCTGCTCGGATGGATTCCCAAAGACCTCGGATGCAATCTCGCCGGCCAAGCGGCGTGCATCGGAGTGCACCCAAACGGGGACCGCAATCGACGCCGCCGAGACGCTGCCTGATTCTTGCAAAATTGCGCCCGCACCGGCCGCGACCGCCTGCGGTATGTAGGCCCGGCCATCTCCAGTCAGCCCCTTCAAAGCCACGAACAAGTCGCCTTCTCGAACGGCCCGACTATCGAGGGTGACCCCCAAAATTGCGGTTTCCGAGCCATCAAGGGTACATTCGCCTCCCAAACGTTTCACCAAGGTGGCCAGCATCACCTCGCACTCCCCGGTTCCAGAGGTTGCCAAAGCACGCCCTCGCTGGCCATGTCCTCGTCGCTGCGCAGGCGCCAAGGCTCGTCGCCCGCACTGTGAGCTTTCGTGTAGCCGTAGTCCATTTCGACCTGAGTGGCCTCGGTCACGCTGACCCCACCACGGTTCAAACCCAAGGCTTCTTTCAAGATCAAGGCGGCCGCCGGTCCAGCCACTTCCGATCCGAAGCGACGGTCAGCCCGGGGTTCCTCCACAACGAGCATCACCATCACCTCACGCTCCTCACCCGCGACTCGTCCAACCAAGCAGATCGAAGATGTGTAACAGGATCCAGCATGGGGAATAGGCCACGCTTTCATCTGTTGGAAGTCCACGAAATCGGGATGCTTGCTGCCCCCGTCGAGCCCTGCATTCATCTGGTTGCGTTTGAGTTCCAGATGCAAGCAAGGTACTCCGAGTTCCTTTTCGGTCGTCCCCGTTTTTGAGAGCAATTCGATGGGAGTACCCAATTTTTTCTCTCGATTATTGATGTGCCGTCCCGTCCCGGTCTTGGCGCCCTCGGCAAGCATGGCTCGAACCGTCTCGCAAACGTCTCGACGGTAGACCCGTTGGCCGTCCTTCAAGGGGAGTTCGAACTCCTCCTCGCCCAGTTGGACACCCGACATCAAGCGCAGGGGACGCCGAACTCCACCGCGCAGAATGGTGGCCAAGGCCCCCGCGTGTTGCCAGAGACTGACCGTCAACTGATGCCCAAAGCTGACGGAAGCATGGTCGTATGCAGGCTTCCACGGCAAGTCCGGAATGACCCCGCGACTCTCGAGGCCAACACCTGCATGTGAGATAGAGGTGTAGCCGAGGTCCAACATGTGCTGATGAAAGAAGGGAGCAGGAACAAGCATCCCGATCTGAACCAAGACGGTGTTCACGGATCGGGAGAGTCCCTCCCAAGCCTCAATCTTTCCACGGGGCGCTCCTTCGGCCTCATGAATCGTGCGGCCCGAATTCGGAATGCGATAGGCACCATTGAAGGTGTCGAACGGGGTGTCGTACTCCACCACGCCGGCTTCAAGGGCCGTGGCCATCACCACCACTTTGAAAGTGGAGCCCGGAGTGAAGATGTGCCAGGTCGGCAAGAACTCGGAGACCGCTTTTGAGGCCGTCCCGCCCACGGCGAGCACGTTTCCCGTGGCCACTTCCATGACCACCCCCATCACAAGGGCAGCGCGGTGTTCGAGCTGGGTCTCTTTCAGACTCTTGTGAAGGTATCCCTGAAGCTCACTATCAATGGTGGAGACCACGCAAGGCGTCAAGCCTTCGCGTGTGTCATCCTGAAAGTAACGGCGCGCACCCTGGTGGACAGCCACCGCTTGCCGAAAGCGATAGGAGGCGGGCGCCGCCTGTATCCAATTAAAATCATCGCCGGCCAGAAGCTTGGAAGCCACCAACTCCAAGCCTGCCCCGGGGATCTTGGCATCGAGAAGTTGCCGCGCACGACCAGAGAGCTGCTCCTCATGCACGCCTTCTTCGATCGCCATCTGCATGGCGCGCTGCTCGCTGGGATAACGCCAAAACCCCATGACCGTAAAGGCCTCGTGCTCAGGCGATTGAGAGCGAATCGGATAGACGCGCTTGTGTTCGAAGCTGATGGACATCTGATGCTTGGCAACTCCTTCAGCGTCAAGCTCCATCATCAAGCCCACAACGGAAGCTGCCGGCAAGTCCCTCACCGCCACAGTGTTCGCGCACGGAAGGAAGGCTTCCCAGACGTCCGCTCGGCGCTCCTCCATGTCCTCCCAAGAAAGTTCCTTGCGCTGCTCGACAGTCAAGGGAGTGCGAGCCTGAGCGATACCGTCAGCGAGGTATCGAGTCCAACGCAAGGGGCCCCAATCTGTGCGCTCCCCACATTCACGCACCTCCCTGGCGAGCAAATCTGCCGGAAGCCAATTCAGCTGCCACTCGGGAGCGCGTGCGCCCCCTTCGACCCACAAGTAATCCTGAATACCGACTTTACGAGTCCACTGATCGAGACGTTCGGCCTGTTCGTAGTCTAGCTTCCAGCCCTCACGTGTAATTCGCAAGCGGCCGCCATCAGCGGCAGCCTCGGGCAGGAAGCGATCCAGAAGATCCTGCGAGTCCAAACCAGCGCCCACAAAGGGCGCCAGGTGCTCTGCGATCCGGCGCGGGGTGTGAGCTTGCCACATAGCCCGCGGGGACAGAACCAGATTCATGCACTGCACCGAGCGGGCGAAGACACGCCCTCTCGAGTCCGCAATGTCGAAGTCTGGAGTGGGTAAAAACTCCTCTCTACCACTGTTCTGAGGCTGTTTGTTGTCCGCGTTGTGAGTGAGATTCCACGCCTCACCGCAGACAATGGCGAGCACCAAGCCAATCATCAGGTAGGCGCCCGTGGGTCGCAACCCAAGGGGTGAAGGTTCTCCGGTCCGCGGCGAAAAGCTGGGACGACTCACTGCTCGACCGTGGTGAAGGTTTCGCGCGCGATATGAAGCTCTTTAAAGCTGAGTTCTGCCAAGCGCGAGTCGATGCCGTAACGCAAATTTTCGGCCCCCGCCTCCAGCAAGTCGCACTTGCGCTTGGTGTTGTCGAGAACGGCAGCGCGAGCGTAGTTGTCGCTCTGCATTCGCGCGGTTTCGAGCCCCATGCCCACGCACAAGATGCAAATCAAGACCGATAGAGCGGTGCGAGTCATACGACTTCACCCCGTTGTGCACGCACTCGGGCAGCGGCCCGTAACTTGGCGCTACGCGAGCGACGATTGGATCGCACTTCGGTATGTGCGGCGACGATCGGCTTTTTACTTTGCAAGGCCCAACGACCTTCGCGAGCCCCCTGCTGTAAGAAACGCTTCACCACCCGGTCTTCCCCCGAGTGGAAAGAGATGACTGCCAACACGCCGCCGTCGTCCAACCAATGCTCCGCCGTTTGCAGAGCTCCCATCAACTCCTCCCCTTCCTCGTTCACGGCGCGCCGCAAAGCCTGGAAGGTACGAGTTGCCGGGTGAATCTTCCCCCCTCCGCCACCGAGGGTTTGCGCCACGAGATGGGCCAGCGCGCCGGTGCGCATGAAGGGCGTCCGGCGCCGGGCATCGACAATTGCGTGGGCGATCTTGCGCGAGTGAGTCTCATCTCCCTCGTAGTAAATGAGGTCGGCGAGGTCGCCCTCATCCCACCCATTGACGATGTCTGCAGCACTCCGCGCCCGACTGGGGTCCATCCGCATGTCGAGGGGACCATCCTCCGCAAATGAAAAACCACGCTCTGCCCGATCGAGGTGCAAGGAACAAACACCGAGGTCAAACAGGGCACCACTCAAGCGGCCCACCCGTTCCTTGCGAATCACTCGGCACAACTCGGAATGACGTGCACGGCGCAAGCGCACCCGCTCACCAAAACGCGCAAGCCTCTTGCTAGCGAGCTTCAGTGCGTCGGGATCTTGATCAATGCAGAGCAGTTGCAGCTTGGGGCAACGCTCGAGCAACATTTCCGAGTGCCCACCAGCACCGGTCGTGCCGTCCACGAACCAACCCTCGAAATTGTGTTCGTCACGCCCTGCCAACAGAGCGCCGATGGTTTCTTCAGGCAAAACTGCGATGTGCGCGCCAGCGCCGAGACTTGCCTCGCCCTGCCCGCCTCCGGATTGTTCGCTCATCTCGTTCCGCGTCTCCCCGGGGTTCGCCCGTGCTCCCATGCCACTCATGACCTGGGCTCCTCGTTCACCACCTCGTCGTCGCTCGCGTCGAGAAGGGTCTCCATTTCCTGCCACCTCTTGAGGGGCCAAACTTCGATCCTGTTCATCACGCCAACGAGCACAACGATGATCTTGCCTTCCTCATTTTCCTCGAGCTCCACCAGGCCCCGCTGCTTGGGACCGATCAACAAACGGCCGGAGCTATCGAGCAGCGACTGGGACGCGTCCTTCGTCAAACGACGCTGGCGGAAGCGCTGGTCACGGCTCGTGTAGGCACGGGTGTCGAGGGTGCCGAGGGACTCCTGAAAACCGTCCTCACCGAAGAGGAAGAGGCATCCGTCTTCGCCCTTCGTCAGGACCACGGAGCGATTCCCATCCTTGTCCTCGGGAAGGTGCTTCTGGAGCCGTTTGGGAACAAACACCCGGAACTTCTTGTCCAGCGGGTGCTCGGAGGATTCATTGAACATGAAGTCCCTCCCATTCCAGTGGAGTCGAACGGACGCTGGCCGCGGCCTGAATCAGGTCG
>JBLIMI010000312.1:0-5241 GCA_047638655.1 Minisyncoccia bacterium
CGACAGAGTGATCCTCGTCCTGTTGGGCTCGCTGCTGATGTCGATGGCTACGATGCTCGCCCGCAATAGGGGATGTTTGCTTCGAGGGACAGACTCGAGCCGTTCTCGAAGTCGCTGGAGGTGTTCGCCCACTCGAACACTCCGGTCATGTGTCCAAGCGTAACCCAGAAGTCTGAGTCGGGCAGTCGCCAGAGATGGTCGAGGGTGACGGTCTCCACGGCGGCCCGTGTAAGGCTCGAGGGGGCGCTACCGAGCAGGCGGTCCAGGGGGGCCGGGCCAAGGGTCAAGGCCCGGATTTGTTCGGTCGGGTGCTCCACGTGTCTTTCCTCCCGTCGACCGATGTGCGGCCCAATGCGGCGGTCCTGGATCCCGGCTCTCTTGTGGCATAGGAGTGATTACGGAAGCCCCAATTGCGGGCCATGGCCCCGGCGCGGCCTCTGGTAAGGTCTCTCAATGGCGCGACCCGACTTTCCTTTTGATGCGATGCTGTTCGACCTCGACGGCACCCTGCTTGCTACGGATCGCTTTTGGATTCCGGCCGCCCGTGTGGGCTCCCGCCGCGCATTCGAGGAACTCGGCTTGCAGCGTGAGATGCCGAGTGCAGAACAGTGGATGAGCCTGGTGGGATTGCCTCTCGCCGAAGGCTTCGACATGCTCTTCGCGGACCTGGATCCAGCGCAACGGGAACGGATCATGGCACGCTGCGTGGAAGAGGAACACTTCGCGTTGGAGTCGGGGTCGGCCGCGCTCTTGCCGGGCGTGATTGATGCTCTGACGGAACTCGCGGCGCGCGGCGTGCCTATGGGGATTGCGAGCAATTGCTCACAGAGCTATCTCGACTCGGCCATGTCCAAAGTGGAGCTTGCCAAGTTTATCTCCGAAGGGCGCTGCCTCGACTCGCGAGGCATTCGCAACAAGGCGGAGATGATCGAAGACTTGCTGCTCACTTTCGGGACGCGGAGCGCCGTGATGGTGGGGGACCGGGCCGGAGACCGCGACGCTGCGCACGCCAACGGCTTGCCCCACGTGCATCTAGAAAACGGTTTTGCGCCCCGCGCTGAAGAGGTTAAGTGCGAAGCGCGCATTGTCGATTTCGGTGAACTCATCCCACGCCTCGACGGCCGCACTCGTTGGATCGATCGTACCCTCGCCGACTTGGGATTTGGGCGGCCGGGGGCCGGGCCAAGGAGTCTCGGGGTCACCGGCCACTCAGGCGCTGGTAAGTCGATTCTTGCCAGCGACATCGTGCGCCGCTTGCACGCGCAGGGTCAGCGGGCCGTGCTCGTTCCCCTGGAGGGATTCTTGAATTCTGCGCTTCCTGCGACGGACCTCTCGGTTCCTTCCGCACCGCAGTCGGCACTCGATTTACCAGGGCAGATCTACTGCATGGACGATCTGATCGCGAGCGTGCTCGAACCGCACTTGGCACACGAGCCAGTCGAATTAGAGCTGGAGCTGGCCCGTCACTCGACGACTCTGGTCAGCATTGCCCCGGATGACGTGCTCGTGCTCGAAGGTGAGTATCTGTTGCACCCACGGCTGCGGGCTCTGCTCGACCGCGTGCTATTCATGGAAGCACCCCGGGAGGTGCTCCTGCGCCGGATCGCTTCCCGTGAATTGCCCCTCGGCCGCGCCACAGAATTGGAACGCATTCGTCAGCAATCGCTGCCTGATCAGGAGCGTTTCGACCAGCTTTGCCCTCCGGCGAGCGGCGCGGATCTGGTGCTGGATCACGCCAATCCTCTGGGACCTGCCGAGGCCTGAACCTTCGCGTAGTATTTGCAGCCCAAGATGTCATGAGCGTAAGCTCCGCACTCCTACTCCTTGCCACTTGCCTCCGGTCCGCCATGAAACTGCTCTTCTCCGCCTGCTTGCTCTCGCTGCTTTGCGCATGTAGCTCCACGCCAGTCGCCCCCATGTTCTTCAATGGAGTGGACCTCGATGGTTGGCACACGGACATTCCGGCCGCAGATACGAATGCGGACTTGGCGCCGTCCTTCGTTGTGCGTGACGGAATGTTGGTCAGCAACGGAACACCCAACGGTCATCTGATCAGCGACCTGAGCTACGCGAACTATCGCCTGGTGGTGGAGTACCGCTGGTCCGGCGAGCCCGGCAACTGTGGTGTGCTCGTGCACGCCTCCACTCCGCGCCGTCTGTACGGCATGTTCCCGCAATCGATCGAATGCCAAATGCACGCGGGCAATGCGGGTGACTTCTGGTGCATCGGCGAGAACATCGCCGTCGACAACATGGAATCCCGTCGCGGAGTCCCCGACACCTGGGGCGTGGAAGAGGGCCAGGCACGCCGCGTGCGCAACACCACCGACGGTTCCGAGAACGCTCCCGGAGAGTGGAACAAAATGGTGATCGAATGTCGCGGGACCTCCGTTGATGTTTGGGTCAACGGAGATCTAGTGAACCAGGGCTTTGACTGCACGGCGAGCAGCGGCTCAATCGCGATTCAAGCGGAGGGAGCCGCTTGCGAATTTCGCAAGCTGGAGCTCACCTCCCTTTCGGAACTGGATCAGTAAGCGGGAGTCACGCCCGGCGTCGGGATCGGGTAGCGTCCCTCCGCATCCGGCAAGACCGGGGGCGGTGCGTCCCACTCGTAACTCTTCGGGGAGAGGTCGATCTCAGAGTTGATCGCGTCGTCCCAGCGCACCTGCTGGCCCGAGTAGGTGGCCATGCGACCGAGGATGGAGGTCATCGAGGCCTTCGCGCCATTTTCCGCCTCGTTGTAGGCGCTGCCCTTGCGGACGGCAGCGAAGAGATCGTCGTGCTCCACCTGGTAGGGGTTGGCCTCTTCCTCACGGAAGCGCCAGTTCCACCCGCCGTTGCTTTCGATGCGCCCACCGCCGATGTTGGCGGTTCCATTCGTGCCGTGGGCGTGTTCGCTCACGCTGGAAGCCGTACCGGGCATATGGCGGCATTGGCTGAGCATCTTGAGTCCGCTGGCGTAGGTGTATTCCACCATGTGATGGTCAAAGATCTCGCCGTGGTCGATGCCGGTGCGCACCAGGCGTCCTCCTTGTCCTTGCGCTTCCACTGGATAATCCCCGGCCACCCAATTGCAGACGTCCAAATTGTGGATGTGCTGTTCGGTGATGTGGTCCCCGCAGAGCCAGTTGAAGTAGTACCAGTTGCGCATCTGGTAAGTCATTTCGGTCTGGCCCTTTTCGCGGGGGCGGACCCAAACTCCGGCGCTGTTCCAATAACAGCGCAACAGAGTCAGATCGCCGATGGCGCCATCCTTGATGCGGCCGATCGTTTCGAGGTAACGAGCCTGGTGGTGTCGTTGCAACCCGACTCCAACCTTCAACCCTTCTGTCTTTGCTTTTTGGGCCGCTTGCAAGACGCGGCGCACGCCCGGCGCGTCCACTGCTACGGGCTTTTCCATGAACACGTGCTTCTTTTGTTCGATCGCGTGGGCGAAGTGAATCGGCCGGAAACCGGGGGGAGTGGCCAACACCACCAGGTCCACATCTTCTGCCATAGCTTTCTTGTAGGCGTCGAACCCGGTGAAGCGGCGTGCTTCGGGAACGTCGCATTGCCCCGCGTGCCGATTGGTCAGTTCGTCCAAACTCTGCTGTAGCCGATCATCAAACGCATCTGCCATGGCCACCAACTTGACGTCACCCATGCCGTTGCCCGCAGTGGTCAGAGCTTGGCTGGCCGCGCCCGTTCCTCGTCCGCCGCAACCGACCAGCGCGATGCGCAAGGTTCCGTCTCCGAAAGGATTGACGGGCTTGGCGGGGGGGACAGCTTTGGCCGTCGCGGCAGCCGCCAGATTCGTGAGGCCCGTTGCGCCGATCAGGGCCGCGGAGGAATTCTTGATGAAGGAGCGCCGTGAATTGTTCATGCCTGGATCTTAACGTCCAGCAGCACTTCACGCGAGGGCGGCACGCCCAGCCCAGGTTCCCGTGGCGAAACAACCTTGCAGTAGATATCCCCCCGTAGGCGCTTCCCAATCGAGCATCTCACCGGCGATGTGCATCCCAGGAAGCTGTTTGAGCATCAAGCCTTGATCCAATTGGCTCCAGGCGACGCCTCCGAAGCTTGAAATCGATTCCGTCATGGGCCTCGGTCGAATTAGTTTCAGCCGGCACCCTTTGACTTCCCGTGCGATTTCTTCCGCGCAAGTCCATGGTCCGCGACCTTTCAAATGCTTCAACAGCGCGCCCGTTCCAGGGTCGAGTTTCCAGCGTCGTCGCGCCTCGCGCACGAAGTGGTTCTTGACTGGGCCCAGCCGAGCCACGAGTTCGTCCAGGCTTTTCGACGGTTTGAAATCGATACGGATCTCTGGTGATTCTAGGGAACGCAGCAGCGGTCCAAGGCGATAGAGCGGACCCCCTTCGAGTCCGTAGCGAGTGATGACCAGTTCCCCCTTGCAACTCGCTTCACCCACGTGAACTTCCAGGTTCTTGAGGGGCATTCCTTCCGCGGTCGCGAGCACACCGTCGGGCCAATGGACTTCCCATCCGCAATTGGCGGGGCCCAGTGGAGTGACCTCGACGCCCGCTTTCTTCAGGATGGCCGTCCACGATCCATCCGAGCCTGTCCTCGGCCACGAGCCACCGCCCAGCGCGAGCACACAGGCATCGAAGCTCTCGGACACTTGGACAGCACCCGACTCAAAAACCAGTTCTATCCCCGGACCCAGGTCAGTCCAGCGATGTCCCGTCTTGAATTGGACGCCCAATTCATTCAAGCGCTTGAGCCAACTGCGCAGCAGGGGTGTTGAGCGCATGCGCCCGTTCACCGCTTTCGGCAGGACCTTGCCACTGCCAGTGACAAACGTTGGAACGCCCAGCCCCAGGGCCCACTCCCGCACGGCGTTCGAGTCGAAGTTCGCGAGGATGCTGCGCCACAGTTCCGTTGGGAATTCACGACCCCCGTAATGCTCAAGGCCTTCCTCGAGTCCCTTCGCGTGCGTCAAATTCAGTCCGCTCTTGCCAGCGATTAAGAATTTGCGGCCTACCGATCGTTGACTCTCGAACACCGTCACTTGCGCACCGCCAGCCGCCGCGACTTCCGCCGCTCGCAGGCCAGCAGGCCCGCCGCCTACAACGGCAATGCGTCGCACTTGGTTTTCATTCGATTCGGACGGAGGGGGAGTCATGATCGTGCAGCCACTCTACCTCACCTGCCCGCGTTCTCTCCCCGCTCATTCCCCGCAGCAAGCGAGACCGCCCGCTGCCCGAGCCGTCTGAATCCACGGTGGATGCTCCTTCCCTCATC